>RKSC01000110.1 GCA_007571085.1 Synechococcus sp. PNGco_S_binSS4 | reverse complement strand
CCATACTCCTCAGGAGGTTGTTTGCGGCGTCCCTTCCAATTGTGGTCAATGTTACATAATCGGAAGCTCCCAGACCTCGATTTAAGTTGATACTCAGCACTGGTCACTAGAGGGGGGTGGATAGATAGGAAAATGGTGAAATCCCATCTATCTAACCCTAGGATTATATCTATTGCTATGTCCCTTAGGGGCTTCCTGGGATTGTAATACTAGCAAATGGAGAATTAGGATAGCCTGCATGAAATAGGTCATCCAGAGAAGCACGCACCTCAAAGGTATAATTTGTGCCTGGCTCTAAATTCCCTATCATAGTACTATATGTTAGTACATGAGCGGTGCTACCATCGTGGAAGCTGTCTTTAATAATTATCCATGAACCAAAGTTTCCTCCTGCTTTCTTCATGCGATATTCATATTTATATGGAGCAACTCCATTAGTATAATCACTCCATGAGAGTTTTACGTCTCCATCTATAATTGCGGCAGTTACTGGGTAAGGAGCAAAAGGTTGCTGAGGTGGATAGTTGACATTAACTTCTGATATTAGACCTTTCGCTGTAGGAGTGACAGCACGGAGTTGGAAGGTATAGTCCTGATTCGGTAATAACAGATAATCAGTGAGCATATTAACAAAGCCCTTGCCAGGCAATAGCTTAAGCACGGTTAACTGTTCCCAATCCCTAAAGACTCTATTCTCTTTTAGAACACGAAGCTCATATCCTGAGACATGGCTGTTTGAGTCTACTAATTTCCATAAAAGATATGGCCAATAGTGATGACCGTCATCAGAAATATATGGATGCACTTCTAAATCTTTAGGGGCTGGTGGTTGTCCCGGCATTGTAATACTTACCGCTGTTGATGGGGTGCCCTTTAGGTCGTAACTGACAGCACGAATCTGGAACTCATAGGTTATTCCATAGCCCAGGTTCATCACCGTGTAGCTGGTGCTACTGCCCAAGCTATCGTTCATGGAGTTCCACGCCCCGTAGCTCTTGGAGATCTCCTTCTGACGGTACTCATACCCGGTGATGTGACTGTTGGTGAAGGCCTTGTCCCATGCAAGAAACACTGAATTACGAATTGCTGTGGCAAAGAGTCCCGTGGGTTTTCCTGGAACCTCTGCTTTTGGGGTCCCCTCTTCAGTCCCCTCTTCAGGAGTTATTGGATCTTCGGGGGCCTCTGAGAAGGAATTAGGAAGCTTGGATGGGTCCACCAGAAGTCCACCATCTTGTTGGTCTACCTGATTTTCAAGGGCAAGGCTAGGGGGGATGAGAGCGGTGGTGGGAGCTGTCAGGGCCATGGTGAGACCCAAAACGGTGGAGGAGAAAACAGGCTTGGCCATATGGAGGTCAAACAAGCTAGCTTGAGTAGGTTGAGTCTAAAAACATAGGACCTTAAAATGCAACCATAGGACTCAAAGGTCTCAGAACACGGGGCTGCCCATGGGCCCTTGGCAAGCATTCTCTGGTTTTAAGAGTTTTCCGGTTTTCAGAGTTTGCTATCAATTTAGCCGGGGTATGTGGCCCCATGTCTGGTGCACTCAAGGCTGGTGTGCTGGGGGCCCTACTGTTCACTGCTGCCCCCTGGTCAGGCCAGAGGGGTGGGGCTGGTGAGGGCTCCGTTGTTGTGGCTAGTGCCCCTGGGGGTGGGTGCTAAGGGGTTCTGTGGCTGCTGAGCTTGTGCTCCATTGCCCAGGTTCATGTCAAAAGCTGTGGTTGTAGTCAGGGGAGTAATGTTCAGCCCTCTGCCGTTGCCGGTTCCCCCAATGCAACCAGACCACCAGGCCCTGGGTCATGGATGCCACGACGGAAGAACAGCCAGCGAAACCCTCCCAGCCCGGCTGGATCCACCAATCGGAGCAGGGCTTCCCGGCGGGCTAGCCTTTGGGCCAGGGGAGGACCATCCCTCTGACTCAGCTGGCCCAATTGCTTGGCCAATCCTAGGGCCAGGAGACCTTGGCCCTGGCTCACTTCACCACAGGTGTGTAGGCCCGCTGCTTCTGCCCAGTGGCGCACCAGATCTGTGCAGATGTGAGCAGTAATGTCCATCTGACCAGGGCGGCAAAAGGGACTACCCATGGCTTGCTGCCCCCCGTAGGCCATCAAGGTGCCATCCCCCCGCTGAGGGCTGTAATAGCGCTGGGCACTGTGGCCATAATCCATGCACCACACCCAACCCCGCTGTAGGGCAGCTGCAGCCGCTTTACACCACTGGCCATGGCTGAGGGCAATCTCGCTGCTCCAGCCCTGGGCAAAGGCATCTTGGGCCAGCTGAACCCCTACGGCCTCCAACAGGTGCAACACCTCTGGCGGGAGCAGCGGTCCCAACTGCCAAGCCAGATGACCAGAGGAGCAGCTAACCCATTGCCAGTGCCAGCCATCGTCCCCCCTCGTAAAACGCTCCACCGGTAAGGCATCCAGCAGTTCGTTGGCCATGAGCACACCGTGCACCGGTGCTGAAGCCAATGTGGCAGGGCTGCAATGGCGCCACGGCAGGGGTTGTTGCTGTAGATGGTGGGCTTGACGCTTTTGGAGGAGGGGGCTGGTTTCCACCAGGAGCAGCTGTAGGCGTTGTTGCCACTGGGGTCGCTCTTGAGCCAGCAGCACACCCAGCTCACGGCTCAGCTCACCATCACCGGGGCCCCACTCCACCAGGGCGAGATCCTCGCTGGTGGTGGTTGCAAGCACATCCAAGCACTGGAGCAGTTGGGGGAGGAGGAGCCTAGGGAGGGTTGGCCCCAAGCTGGAGGCTGTCACAAAATCTCCACGGACACCAAAAACCACCTGCCCACTGCCGTAGTAGCCATGGATTGGGTCCTGAAGCACCCAATCCATGTAGGTGGAGAAGGGCACAGCCCCACCAGCTGATTGAATGCGTTGCCGCAACCACCCTGGACAGGGTTGTTGTAAGTGATTGGTTCTACCGGGCAATCATTCCAAGTGGTTCCTGGCTGACCTTAGCGTTGGTTTGCTTGTGTAGTCGAACCTTGTCCCATTCCCTAAACCTACTGCTGGCCATCATCCTGGCTTGTCTCAGTTGGTGCTCACCGGCCTATGGAGCAAACAACCCAGACCTGCTCCCCAAGGAACCCACCCCAATCATTGATCTGGCCCGGGTTTTTACCCCAATCCAAGAGCAGGCCCTAGGGGAGGAACTGGATGCGGTGGAATCCCAGGATGGTTGGAAATTGCGGGTGCTGACCCAGTACGACCGCACTCCTGGTCTGGCAGTGAAAGATTTTTGGGGTGTGGACGAGCGTAGCCTGGTGGTGATTGCTGATCCTCGAGGCGGCAACCTGCTCAATTTCAGTGTGGGTGATGCCATGTTTGCCTTGATGCCACGCACCTACTGGGTGGAGCTTCAGACCCGCTTTGGCAACCAATACTACGTCCGTGACCATGGTGAGGATGGGGCCATCCGGGATGCCCTGGCGGCGGTGGAAATCTGTCTGAAGCGAGGTGGCTGCCAGGTGGTGCCAGGTCTTCCCCAGGAGCAGTGGATACTCACCTTGATTATTTCTGCAGTAGGGGGTCTGGTGGCTGGCTTTGCAGCCCATCCCCGTCCCAATAGCAGTGGTCCCATTGCCTGGACCTGGGTCCTGTTGCTGGCCCCCCTTTGGGTGGTGATGTTCGTGATTTTTGGACTGGGACCCGTACTAACCCGAACCACTGACTGGCTCCCCGTGACCCGTAACGTCATGGGTTTTGCAGGTGCTGCCACAGCTGCCTACCTCACCCATCACCTATGGGATCGGGAGAAACCAGCACAGGGGTAATACCCCTTCAGCTGGGGTGACAAATCGCAGTGGGGAAAAGAAACGGAGAGGGAGGGATTCGAACCCTCGACAGAAGTTGCCTCCTGTAACTCCTTAGCAGGGAGCCGCTTTCGACCACTCAGCCACCTCTCCAGTGGTGGATTCAGAGTATCAGCTCATGGGCAAATGGTCATCATGGTGTTTTGAACATGGGGTAATCAACCGGGGCAGGCGACTGGAAAATCCACAGAGGATCTCCCAAGGAATAGTGCCACAGGCTTGACTCCACTGGCGAGGACTGATGGATGCGGCCCCGTCCCTGCCCAGGAGGGTGACCACAGCACCTGTGTGCAGCTGGGGGTGGTCAGTGGCATCAATGATGATCTGGTCCATGGTGATGGCCCCCACCTGGGGCAGCCACTGGCCACCGTGGAGCACACCCATGCGGCCAGAGAGAAGCCGTGGCACCCCGTCACCATAGCCAATGGCCAACACTGCCAGGCGGCTGGGGCGTTCCGTGTGGTGCATGTGGCCATAGCTGATGCCGGTGCCTGCAGGAACAGATTTGATCAGGGTGACCCGGGCCCGCACTGCCATGGCTGGTCTCAGGGGTAAGACCCCATCCAAGTGTTCTGCTGGTGCATGGCCATAGAGGGCTAGACCAACCCTCACCATGTCGTAGTGGAGGCCAGGATCCACCATGGTGGCTGCAGAATTGGCCAGGTGTCGCCAGGGCATTGGTGCAGGCCATGGTTGCTGGTTGGTGAGTGCAGCCAACACATGGTCAAAGCGTTGCTGCTGTTGTTCCATCAGGGTGGGGTTCACAGCGTCGGCGGTGGCCAGGTGGGAATACAGCCCTTGCACCTGGAGACCATCCAGTTTCTGGATAGCCTGAACCATGGCCACCCCCTCCTGCCAAGGGGCACCCAGACGCCCCATGCCCGTATCCAGGTTGATGTGAATGGGCAAGCAGGTGCCCCAATGGCTGGCCACACCATGGAACAGCTGTGCCTGGTCCAATGTGCTGATGGTGGGCAGCAGCTGCCAACGGAGGCAGGTGTGGGCCTCCTCAACCTGGCCCAGGTGACCCAGCACCAGGATGGGCTCCTGTAAGCCCCCACGCCGTAGGGCAATGGCCTCCGCCAGGCTGGCCACGGCAAAGGCAGCTGCTCCACCTTCCCGGGCGGCCTTGGCGGTGATCATGGCCCCATGACCGTAACCATTGGCCTTGACCACAGCCATGAGCTTCACATGGGGCCCCACGGCCTGCCGCAGCAGACGGGCATTATGAGCAATGGCCCCTTGATCCACCTCAACCCAGGCCCTGAAGGGGCAGGTGGCCTCAGATGTCATGGAGTCATAGGTGCTGTGGTTCACTCAGATGGCCAAGTCAAGCGGTAAATCACTGATATCGCGCAGCCGATCTCCCTGAATCATTGCTAATAGCATCTCCGTCTGATCTTCACAGCCTGGCAGTGCAGCACAGACCTTTTTCAACTCACCCAGGGCAAAGTGATAGACGCAATCTAAGTCCCCAGTGCCCAGCGCTAGCGAAGCAATTCGCATCGGCAGGGGTTCGGCCGTAACAGCAAGGATGTGGGGCAAGTGACCTTTTCTGTTGCGGATCAGATTAAGAGCCTCTGTCCTGGTATTCTGTGAGCGGTCGCTTCGAATCGTCCACTTACAAGATATGCTGGCATGTAAAAAAGGCAGTGCAGGAGAGCGGTTTGACTCCAGTAAAGGGGTCAGGGTTGCGATGTTTGGATGATCCAGAAACACTGCTTGCCCATTGATCTGGTCATGAGATGCAGGGCTACGAGCAACGATGATGTCGGGTGTCACAATATAACCATGCCCCAGGGCAGTGGAAAGATCTCTATCATCTCGCACAAGGTTCTCGAGTGCTTGTAGGTGAGAGTACTGGGCGAATCTGGAAATCTGCGTCTGTGAAGTCAAGTACTGCCATCTTCCAGGTCTCATGTGACTGATGGCCGTGAAGGCGTGCTTGATGAACTCACAGGTAAGATTCTCAAACAGAGAGCCAGCTCTCTGGGCAGCAATCTGCCCTGATGTTTGCCGGGGAAAGCCCAGCTCTTCTGCGACGCCGTTGGCAATGAGCAGGCTGGAGCGACTACCGCAATCTGCAAAGTTTGGGTACGATCTTCCTGCTCGCGTCGAAGAGCGGACAATTTGCTTTCCGATCTCAGTGTGATAGCGTCTGCGAAGTTCCCCAAGAGTGGCCATCAAGTGCTACGAGATCATTGTTAGCTGGCGATCTCTATTGATCCTCAATCGCGACTGCTCAGCATAAGCTGGGTTCAACTCCACAAGGATTGCCTTGCGGTTCGCTTCAGCTGCCACGACGCCAGTGGTTCCCGAACCGGAGAAGGGATCAAGGATCACATCACCCGGTCTACTGCCCAGCAGCACACAGCGCCTGGCCAATTCTCTGGGAAAGACGGCTGGATGGGGAGCACCGCTGGCATCGGGCCCCAGGAGCCAGTAGTTCTTGAGATTGGCACCGGTCTTCTCTCTCACGGCCTGGTTGTCATAGTAGTAGCTGGGATTCTTGGCCAGCAGGAAGATCTCCTCAGTGGCGTTGGAAGGCCGATTTTTGACACTCTCGGGCATGGGAGCTTTCTTGATCCAGGTAATCCTTGATCTGAGCAACCAACCATCCTCCTGCAGGGCGAAGACCAGGCGCCACGGCAGCCCCATCAGGTCACGATCTTTCAGTCCCCAGCAAGTTGGCACCTTGCAGTTTCGCTGCTGGATCAGCTTCTTTGTGTTGCCAACCAGAGCATTGGGACCACTTCGTCCTGTGCCACCGTTGCGGGCGTAGCCATCACCAACGTTGAGCCACAAGGTCCCGTCCTCCCTGAGCAGGCGATGGACACCCCGGAAGACTGCCACCAGATTGGCTACATACTCTTCAGGAGACGACTCGGCACCAATCTGGTCTGGATGGTGGTAGTTGCGAAGGCCCCAGTATGGAGGTGAGCTGATGCAGCACTGAACGGTCCCGCTCTGGATCCGTTGCAGCAGCTGACGGCTGTCACCAACCAGGATCTGGATGGTGTTGCTGACCAGCATCTCCTGTGAATGGTGGGACGAGAACAATCACACATGGCCTGGCACTTTCATTATGCTGCTCAGCAGCAGTCATGGTCTGCATGGGACAAGTTCTTGTCCTGAATGCCTCCTATGAGCCCCTCAACATCACCAGCTGGAAGCGTGCAGTGGTCATGATGCTCAAGGGCAAGGCGGAAAGCCTGGAGCAGGACACGGTTGTTGCCCACAAAGACCTGCTGGTGCCCACCGTGATTCGCCTGCGCCAGTACGTCTGCATTCCTTTCAAGGAAATCCCCCTCACCCGTCGTAATGTGTTGCAGCGGGATTTGCACACCTGCCAGTACTGTGGCCATAAAGGGGAGCAGCTCTCCATTGACCATGTGCGCCCTCGAAGCCGAGGCGGGCAGCACACCTGGGATAATGTGGTCACTGCCTGTATCTGCTGCAATGTGCGCAAAGGGAGTCGCACACCTTTGGAGGCTGGCATGGCCATGGCCCGTTTACCGCGCCGCCCCATCAGCTCCCTTTATTTTGAAGCCTCCCGGCAGATTCGCAATGGCCAACGCCGGGAGTGGCAGAAGTATGTGATCGGCTTTTGAGTGGGTGGGGGAAAAGCGGTGATTTCCTGTGTTATCCAGCAGCAGTGGTCTCAGCCAGTTGCTCCAGTTGCTGGCGCTGATCCCGATTAAGGCATCCCTGCACTAAATGGTCCAGATCACCTGCCAGGACAGCCTCCAGAGCAAAGTTTTGGGCCAGGCGATGATCGGTGGTCCGTTTGTCTTTGTAGTTGTAAGTGCGGATCTTTTCACTGCGGTCACCACTGCCCACCTGGGAACGCCGCTGGGCCCCCTCCTTGCTGGTGGCCTCATGGAGGGCAAGCTGATAGAGCTTGGCCCGGAGAATGTCCATGGCTCGCTCCCGGTTCTGTAATTGGGAGCGTTCCTGGGTGCAAAAGACCCGGATTCCCGTGGGCTTGTGGAGGAGATCCACAGCAGTTTCCACCTTGTTGACATTCTGCCCCCCTGCACCACCGGAGCGGGCGGTGGTCACCTCCAGTTCACTGGGATCAATGCTCACTTCCACTGGATCCGCCTCAGGCATGACGGCCACAGTAGCTGTGGAGGTGTGCACCCTGCCTTGAGATTCTGTGGCGGGAACCCTTTGCACACGGTGCACACCAGCCTCATACTTCAGCTTGCTGAACACCCTGTCCCCCTGAATGGATAGGATCAGCTCCTTGAAGCCCCCCAGCTCTGCCACTGAGGAGCTCACTGGCTCCACCCGCCAACCCTGGCGAAGGGCATAGCGCTCATACATGCGCGCCAAATCCCCAGACCAGATGGCTGCTTCATCTCCCCCTGCCCCAGCACGAATCTCTAGCATGACGCTGCGCTCATCCCGAGGATCTTGGGGCAATAGGGCCAGGCAAAGATGCTGCTCACTGGCCACCAGTGCCTCTTGTAGGGTTTTGAGCTCCTCCGTGGCCAGCTGGCGCCACTCTTCATCCAGGTTGCCTTTTTGCAGAAGATCCATGGCCTGGTCATACTCCTGCTGCAGTTTCTGGTGATGGGCAAAGCCATTCACCACAGGCTCTAGGCGAGCCCGCTCCTGGGCCAAACGCTTGAGTGACTCAGGGTTGTTGGCCAAGCTGGGATCTGCCAGTTGTTGTTCCAGCTGCTGGAACATCTGGCAGGCCATTTGCAGCTTCTCAGTGAGATAACAGGTTACTGCCATTGGGAGAAGGACTCAGCAGTGCACCACAGTCAGGATCAAGGCCTCAACTCTTTTTGTTGGAGTCCACCACCCGGTTGGAGCGGATGCCGTACTTCTTCATGAAGCGATCCACCCGCCCTTCCGTATCAAGGATCTTCTGGGTACCAGTGAAGAAGGGATGGTTGCCACTCCACACCTCCACGTTGATTTCAGGTTGGGTGGAGCCAACGGTCATAATCACCTGACCGTTGCAGATCACCTTGGCATCCGGGTACCAGGTGGGGTGAATGTTCTCTTTGGGCATGGTGTGTTCAGCGCTTGGAAAACTGTGGAGCCTTGCGGGCTTTTTTGAGGCCATACTTGCGGCGCTCTTTGGCCCGGGGGTCCCGGCTCAGGTGACCTTCCGCCTTGAGTGGCTTGCGGTTGTCAGGAGAGAGCTGGCACAGGGCCCTGGCCACCCCCTGTTTAATGGCATCCGCCTGGCCACTGAGACCACCCCCTTGGGCATTGACCAAAAGGTCATAATCCTTTTCCAGACCTAGGGTTTCCAGAGACGCTGTTACTGCAGCAATGGAGGTCAGGTTGTTGTTGAGGTAGTCGGATGCAGGGCGTCCGTTGATGATGACCTTGCCATTGCCAGGGACAAGGCGAACCCGAGCCACGGCGGTCTTACGGCGGCCAGTGCCCTGGTAGGTGACGGTGTTTGACATCAGCTGGCTGTGGAAAAGCAAAGAGTTGTGGGACGCTGTGCCCCATGGGGATGGCTAGGACCCCGGTACACCTTCAGCTTGCGGAACAGCTGGCGGCCCAGGGCATTGCGGGGCAACATTCCCCGCACAGCAGTTTCAATGATCCGCTCTGGAAGCCGTGCTTGTAGATGGTTGAAGGTTTCCACCTTCATGCCACCAGGACGGCCAGAGTGGCGCCGGTAAAGCTTTTGCTGAGCCTTCCTGCCGCTCACGGCCACTTTCTCCGCGTTGACCACCACGATAAAGTCACCCACATCCATATGAGGGGTGAAAGTGGCCTTGTGCTTCCCCCGCAGCACCTTGGCAATTTCGCTAGCCAGACGGCCTAAGGTTTGACCTTCAGCATCCACCACATACCAGTCCCGCTGCAGGGAATCCACTAAGGGGACAACTGTCTTGTTCATGGCAGTACCGCCATAGCACAAACCACCTATGGTACTCCAAACTGCCACACCGGACAAGGATTGGCATGGGGAAACACTGCCGGCCCATAGCCAACTGCCATCAAGCAAAGGCCCTGGGGTGGTGCTGCCTCCTTCACCTCTTCCCGTCGTCCCAGGCGCCAGCGCTGCTCAAAAGTGGCCACTGGCAAACGACCCTCACCCACCGCCACCAACTGGCCCACCAGGAGCCTCATCATCCCATAGAGAAAACCGCTGCACTGCACATCAACGGTGACCAAATCACCCCGCCGTTCTACAGCCACTGCTTGAACAGTGGTGTATGTGTGTGAGCGGGAGCTGCCAGCCCGCTGAAAAGCTCGCAGGTCATGGTTGCCCAGAAGGGTCTCTAGGGCTGCGGCCATGGGTTGCTCATCCAACCGGGTGCAGTAGCGGTGCCAGCTGGTGGTCCGCAGGAACAGATTGGGAACCGGGTTGTTGTACAGACGGTAGCGGTAACGGCGCCAGCAGGCACTGAAGCAGGCATGCCATTGGTTGGGCATGGTCCGGGCTGCCAAAACACGGATATCCGGCGGCAGGTGACCATTGAGTGCTTTGGGCCAACGGTGGTCAGGCATGGGGCTGGCCACATCCAGGTGTACTACCTGCCCTGCTCCATGAACGCCAGCATCGGTGCGCCCAGCCGCCACAGCTGCTCCCTTAGGACCACTGTGGAGACCATGGGCTGCTTCCTCCAGAGTGGCCTGAATTGTTGGGCCATGGAGTTGACGCTGCCAACCGTGGTAAGCGGTGCCCTCATACTGAAGCAACAGGGCAAGACGGCGGATTTGGATGGCCTTCAGACCAATTCGATGATGGCCATCTCAGCATTATCGCCCCGCCGCCGCACGGTGCGGATGATACGGGTATAGCCACCAGGACGCTCAGCGTACCGCTCACTGGCCTTCTCAAAGAGCTTGTGGACCAGGTCCTTGTCGTATATGTAGCCCAGAGCCCGCCGCCGCGCGGCCAAGCTGCCATCCTTGGCCAGAGTAATCATGCGCTCAGCCTCCTGGCGCAGAGCCTTGGCCCGGGCCTTGGTGGTGGTGATCCGTCCAGCGCGAATCAACTCCGTGGTCAAGCTGCGTAGAAGAGACTTGCGTTGGTCAGCAGGTCGTCCCAGCTGGGGAACGCGGCATTGGTGTCGCATGGTTCAGTCAGAGAATGTGGTCAACAGGGCAGGCCATCATGCTTTGGCGGGATTTTTGGAAAGGGAGAAGCCCCTATGCTCCAGGGCCTCGACCACCTCATCAGCGGACTTGGCCCCAAAGTTTTTGATTTCCAACAGATCTTCATAACTGAAGGCAAGCAGATCCGACACGGTGCTCACCTGGGCCCGCTTCAGGCAGTTGTAGGCCCGCACGGAAAGATTGATTTCTTCCAGGGGGATCTGGCTTTCTGCGGAAGGCTCAAGTTCCACAACCTCCTGCTTAGGCATGCCCAAATTGGCCAGGGGCTGGAACAGGAGAATCAGCTTGTTGGCAGCCTGAGCAATGGCATTGTCAGGGGTGATGGAGCCATTTGTTGTGATCTCCAGCCGCAGATTCTCGCTTGCAGAACCCCCTTCCCCCACAGCACTCTCATCAACGGAGTAGATCACCCGTCGCACAGGCATAAAGACCGCATCAATTTGCAAGGTATCAATGGACTTGACCCCTTCATGGACATGGTTTGCTTGGCGATATCCCACGCCACGCTCCACGTGGAGCTCCATTTCTAGGCTGTGGCCTTCAGCAATGGTGGCAATGTGCTGGTCCGGGTTGATAACCCTGACCTGGGGAGAGAAATGGATTTGGCCTGCGGTCACCTCCGTTGGACCTGTAGCCATTACCCGGCCAATTTCCACAGCTTCAGGGCTATGGCTGTTGACCACAAGCTCTTTGGCATTCAGGAGGATATCAAGAACGTCCTCGCGAATACCGGGGAGGATGGCATATTCATGGTTGGCACCTGCAATCCGCACAGTTGTGACGGCGCTGCCTTCCAGGCTGCCCAAAAGGGTCCTGCGCAAAGCATTGCCAAGGGTGACACCCTGGCCCCGTTCAAGGGGGCCAATCACAAATTCCTGGGTTTGGGACTTGTCGTCCCCAATGGTGATGTCAGGGGCCGGTTCAATTTGGAATTGGAGCACGGTCCGTGGTCGAGGTGGGGGGATTAGGGAGAGAAAAGGGGCAAAAATCAGACACGCCGCCGCTTAGGACGACGGCAGCCGTTGTGAGGCAAGGGGGTCACATCTTTGATCAAGGTGATCTCCAAGCCCACCGTGCTTAAGGCACGGATGGCGGTCTCCCGGCCTGAGCCGGGGCCCCGGACTTGTACTTCAATTTGGCGCATACCCTGCTCAACTGCACGACGGGCAGCTGCCTCTGCTGCGGTTTGGGCAGCAAAAGGGGTGCCTTTGCGGGCCCCTTTGAAGCCACTGGCCCCGGCAGAGGACCAGGCGATCACCGCACCGGAGGTGTCAGTGATGGAAACGATGGTGTTGTTGAAGGTACTCTGGATGTGGGCCACACCGTTGGGTACATTCCGCTTGACTTTTTTGCCACCGCTTTTTTTGACGGGCTTTGCCATAACTGAAGGCTGCTGAGGATGCTAGGTGATTTGGTTTGAGGGCATTTAGGCCTACTTCTTCTTGCCAGCCACGGTTTTGCGAGCACCACGACGTGTCCGTGCATTGGTGCGGGTGCGCTGACCCCTGACGGGCAGATTCATGCGATGCCGGCGCCCCCTAAGACAGCCAATGTCTTGAAGACGCTTGAGAGCAATACCCTCCTGCCGCCGCAGATCTCCCTCAACCATGTAGCCCTCCACTGTGCTGCGCAGCTTTTGGACTTCATCGTCTGTCAGGTCCTTGGCTCGGGTGTCAGGATTTACCCCGGCACTGACGAGAATCTTCTGAGATCGAGCCAGACCAATTCCATAAATGTAGGTTAGGGCGACTTCCACCCGCTTATCCCGGGGAATGTCAACGCCAGAAATCCTTGCCAAGACTGAATTCTCCTCAAAAAGAAAGCGGTTGATATGATGGGGTCAGCAAAGCCATCATGCTATGTGAGGTCATGGTGTCTATCATCCCTGCCGCTGCTTGTGCTTGGGATTGACGCAAATCACCCTAACCTGACCATGGCGCCGGATCACCTGACACCTGTCGCACATCTTCTTGACAGAAGCGCGAACTTTCATGGATTGCCCTCAAACTTGGCCAAGACCAAAAAGCAATCCTAGCACACTGTGTGCTTGCCATTTTGAAGCTGGTCCAGGCTTTCACATACCCGGGTGGCCACCGTCTCCACACTGCCTAGGCCATCCACACACATGAGTAGGCCTTGGGCCTGGTAATGGGCGTTGAGGGGCTCTGTTTGCTGAATGTAGACCTGGAGGCGCCGCCGCACCACTGCTTCGCTGTCATCAGAACGGCCACGGCTAAGAAGCCGTTTCACCAACTCTTCTTCGGGAACCTGGAGCTGCAGTGCAACCTGTAGGGGTTGTTTGATGTCACCTAAGAGCTTATCCAGCATGGTGGCCTGGGGGAAATTCCGTGGAAAACCATCCAGGAGCCAGCCGTTCCCATGGCCCCTGAGGCGGTTGCTCACAATGGCCAAAACCAAATCATCACTCACCAAGTCACCCCGCTCCAAAACTGCCTTCACCTGTTGACCAAGGCTGGTCTCAGCAGCCACCTCCCTCCGCAACAGATCGCCGGTGGATAGGTGCAACAGATTTCTAGCAGTGGCTAAGAGTTGACCCTGGGTGCCCTTGCCAGCACCGGGAGGGCCAAGAATTACCACTCGTTCTGTCATTGCCGTACCATGACTTCGTAGCGCTGGGAGATCACACTAGTCTGCAGCTGCTTGGCGGTCTCAATGGCCACCCCAACCAGGATTAGGAGGGACGTGGCTCCCAAGCCCTGCAACACACCAGTCCCTGTCAAGGAGTAGACCACATTGGGGATGATGGCAATCAGGCCCAGGAACAAACCCCCAATCAGGGTGAGTCGGTTGATCACTCCAGCCAGGTAGTTGGCCGTTGCAGAGCCTGGACGAATGCCAGGAACAGCAACCCCCTGCCGTCTCAGATTTAAAGCCATGTCCGTGGGATTCACCACCAGGGAGGCGTAGAAAAAAGAAAACCCAAAAATCAAAAAGAAGTAGGTCAGCCCATAAACCCAACCTGTTGAGAGGGGAAGGCCGGGAACCGTGTAGCTGGGGCTCAGCCATGTGGATATGTTCACTAGGGCTGGGTTGCCTGTGAAGTTGGCCAAGGTGGCTGGCAAAAACAACATGGCCGAGGCAAAGATGATGGGCATCACCCCACCGGAGATGAGCTTCAATGGCAGATAGTTCTGTCGCTCCGGTAGAGCTGCCATAAAGCCAATCTGGCGCCGGGCGGAGACAATGGGAATGCGGCGGGTGCTCTCCTGCACAGCCACAATGGCCACCACCATGGAAAGAGCCACAGACACGGTGACCACAATGGGGAAGATCTTGCCGGTTTGAGCCTCGCGAATGATGTTCTGCAGGGTGTTGGGTAGGGCGGCGGTGATATTCACAAAGATCACCAGGGAAGCCCCATTACCAATGCCCTTCTCCGTAATGATTTCACTGATCCACATGACCACCATGGCCCCTGTGGTCAAGGCCACACTGGTGGAAATCACAAACAGGGCCCCCTCCAGATCCCCATTGGCAAAGCCACGCAGGTAGAGGGAAAAAATCACAGCCTGGAGGCTGCCCCACCCCAAGGCCACATAGCGGGTGATCTGAGCCAGCTTGCGACGACCAGCTTCCCCCTCATCTTTCTGTAGGGTTTCTAAGGAGGGGAGAGCTGCCGTTAGCAGCTGCATAATGATGGACGCATTGATGAAGGGGAGAATCCCTAGGGAAAACACCCCACCCGGTGCTCCACCGGTGAAGATGCTGAGCAGTCCAATGAGCTGACCGCCTGAGAGTTGATTTTGCAGCTGGGCAACGTCAAGACCTGGAATCCAGACGTAGGCCCCAACACGAACCAGCAGCAACAGACTGAGGGTAATTAGAACACGGCTCCTCAAATCAGGGGCGGTCACAATCCGTGTCAGTGTTTCTCCGGTGGTGGGGGCTCTGCCCGGACTAAGAGTCATCCGTTTGGAGGAGTAGGGGAACGAGAAAGATGGTGGTGTAGACCCGGCAAAGGGGTGCCCTAGGTGGAATTCCCACTGGTCTGATTAGGGCGAATCCAGACCTTGCGACCAGGTAGGGTCTCACAGCTGCCACCGGCGGCCGTGATTTTGTCACGGGCTGTCTTGCTAAAGCCATGGGCTTGGCAATGGAGCTTGACCGTTAGTTCCCCATCTCCAAGGATTTTGAGTGGGGCAGAGTTTTTGCCCACAATACCTGCTGTTTTGAGGGAGTCCAGGGTGACCTGGCTTCCCTCTGGCAAGCTGGCCAGATCCCCCACATTCACCACCGTAAATACCTGGGGATTTACTACGGTAAAATGCTTCAGCTTGGGGATGCGCCTATAGAGGGGCAGTTGCCCCCCTTCAAAACCAGGACGGGTGGGGCGCCCTGAGCGGGACTTCTGGCCACGCATACCAAAGCCGCAGCTAGCCCCTTGGCCGGCGGCAATGCCCCGCCCTTTGCGATTGCGGGGGCGCCGGGAACCAGGTTGGGATTGAAGAGTATGGAGACGAACTGTCATGGCCAGGGAGGGGTCAGGAATCAGGAATAAAGTTGCTGGAGGGGGATGCCACGCTCCTTGGCAGCAGCCTTGTGGGTGCGCAGGGCATTGAGGGCCATCATGGCAGCCCGGGCGTTGTTGAGGGGCGTTTTGGAGCCGAGGCGTTTGGCCAGAACATTCTTCACACCGGCCAGCTCCAAAACAGTGCGAATGGATCCCCCGGCAATCACACCGGTACCAGGGGCGGCGGGGCGGATCAGCACACTGGCAGCACCATCACGGCCTTCAACCACGGTGGGAATGGAGCTGCTGGTGGTGAGGGGAACCTTCACCAGGTGCTTCTTGCCATCAGCCACACCTTTGCGCACAGCACCAATCACATCGCTGGCCTTGCCTACGCCTATGCCCACCTGGCCTTTCTCGTTACCCACCACCAGAATGGCCCGGAAGCTCATTTTCTTGCCCCCTTTAACGGTCTTGGATACGCGGCGAATTTGCACTACCCGTTCCTGCCACTCGGAATCCCGCTCTTCACGGCGTCCCCGGCGTTCACGGCGTTCACGGCGTTCACGGCGTTCGCCCTGTGATTGGCCCTGTCGTCCTCCTTCGGCTGCAGGGGGCACATCAGCAGCGGCAGGCACTTGGGATTGGCTGTTGGAATCAGTCTCAGTCATGGTTAGCATTAAAAGACAAGGCCCGCATCCCGGGCTGCATCGGCCAGGGCTTTCACCCGACCGTGGTAAAGCTTGCCGCCCCGGTCAAAAACCACTGAACGGATTCCTTTGGCTAAAGCCCGCTCAGCAACCAACTTACCCACCGCCTGGGAGGCCTGGCAGTTGGCACCCAAGCCCGCCAATTGGTTGCGCAGATCCTTGTCAATGGTGGATGCCGCCGCCAGGGTGCTTTGGGCACCATCATCAATCACCTGGGCGTAGATGTGGTTATTGGAGCGGAAGACCGCCAGTCGGGGCCGTTGGGCAGTACCACTAATTCGGCGGCGAACCCGCCGGTGGCGGCGCTGGGTCTGGGCTCTGCGAGAGACAAGCATGGTGAGGAGATTGAGAGAAAAAGGCCATGGGCCCCTAAGACTTACTTCTTGCCGGTTTTACCTGCTTTGCGCAGGATGTGCTCCGCCTCGTACTTGATGCCTTTGCCCTTGTAGGGCTCTGGCGGAGAGACTGCACGAATCTTGGCCGCCTCGTTGCCCACCACTTCCTTCTCAGCACCACTGACCGTGATCTTGGTGTTCTTCTCCACCTTGTAAGTGATGCCTTGAGGGGGCTGCAATTCCACAGGGTGGCTGTAGCCGGCACTCAGCACTAAGGTTTTACCCCTAACCTGGGCCCGATAGCCCACACCCACCATCTCCAGGGTCTTGCTATAGCCCTTGGTGACACCCTCTAGCATGTTGGCCACCAGGGTGCGGGAGAGGCCATGGCGCATTCGGGACCTGCGACTGGTGTTGATGGGGGTGACCACCAGGGTTTGCCCATGATGGTTAATGGCCACCCCCTCAGGTAGGGTGCGCCGTAGCTCCCCATTGGGGCCTTTTACCTGAACCGTACGCCCCTCCAATTGCACCTGGACGTTGGCAGGAATGGGTACGGGTAGCTTGCCGATCCGTGACATGGTGTTCTCCTGGGGCTCAGTAGACGTAGCAGAGCACTTCTCCGCCAATGCGCTGCTTGCGGGCGGTACGGTCGCTCATCACACCTTGGGAGGTGGAAATAATCGCCACACCAATACCACCCAATACCTTGGGCAGTTGTCGATGGTTGGAGTAGATGCGCAAACCGGGCCTGCTGACCCGCTGTAGGGAGCGAATCAGGGGCTGCTTGTGCTTGCCGGTGTATTTCAACTCCAGCACCAGCTGCTTCCGGAAGCCTTCCCCTTCTTCGTTAAAGGCGCTGATGAAACCCTCTTCCCGCAACACCTTGGCGATGCTGCAACACATGCGTGAGGCAGGGATTTTAGTGGTGGAATGACGTTTCTCACTGGCATTACGGATGCGGGTGAGCATGTCAGAAATAGAATCGTGACTGGCCATGGTGGATTTCCCCTAGGTGCTCATCAGGTCTTGCTGAACGGCATGCCCATTTCCCGGAGCAATGCCCGGCCCTCATCGTCACTTTGGGCAGTGGTGACAATGGTGACGTCCATGCCGCGGACAGCGTCAATCTCATCAAAGTTGATCTCCGGAAAAATCAGTTGCTCCTTGATGCCCATGGTGTAGTTGCCGCGGCCATCAAAACTTTTGGGATTGATGCCACGAAAATCACGGATGCGGGGTAGGGCCAGATTGATGAGACGATCAAGGAAGGCATACATGCGCTCACCCCGCAGGGTGACCATGGTGCCAATGGGCATGCCTGCCCGGATTTTGAAATTAGAAATGGCCTTCTTGGCCCGGGTAATCACAGGCTTCTGGCCAGTGATCTTGCCCATCTCAGCCACGGAGGCTTCCAGGGCTTTGGAGTTTTGCGCTGCTTCACCTAGACCACGGTTGATGGTGACCTTGACAACCCTGGGCACCTGGTGAACATTGCTCAGTCGCAACTCCTTTTGAAGGTTGGACTGGATGGTCTTTTTGTAGCGCTGCTTGAGGGGAATGAAGCTGGTCATAGGAGGCCGATGTGGTGCTTCTGGGGGTGGTCAGCAGAAATGGGAAGGGACAAGTGGAACAGGCAGCTCATCAATCCAAGATCTCCCCGGTTTTTTTGAGGCGCCGCTTTTTACTGCCATCCTCTTGAAGGACCACCTCAATGCGACTGGCCACTTTCTGGCTCACCGAATAGAGCATGACGTTGGAGGCATGGATGGGGGCCTCCTCATTGACGATGCGGCCACTCTCCTCATCCTGTTTGGGTTTGAGGTGGCGTGTGCGCATGTTGATGCCCTCCACCACAACACGGTTCTCTGCCTGCATGGTGCGCAGTACGGTACCTGTCTTGCCCCGGTCCTTGCCCGCGATCACCTGAACGGTGTCCCCGGTTTTGATGCGCAGCTTATGGTGCCGTTTTGGTTGTGCCATCAGATCACCTCCGGAGCTAGGGAAACAATTTTGGTGAAGCTGCGCTCCCGCAACTCCCTGGCCACCGGACCAAAAACACGGGTGCCACGAGGATTTTTGTCCTCGTTAATGATTACGGCGGCATTGTCATCAAAGCGGATGGAATTACCCGTATCCCGCCGCAAGGTGGCACGGGTGCGCACCACAACCGCCTTAACCACATCAGACTTTTTGATCCCCATGTTGGGGGTGGCATCCTTCACTGCAGCAACAATCACATCCCCCACATGGGCGTAGTGACCCTTGTTGCCCAGAACCCGAATGCACTGGATTCGGCGGGCGCCGCTGTTGTCGGCCACATTCAGATAGGTTTCCTGCTGGATCATGGCTGTTCTCCTCTCAGCGTTTTGTGGAACTGATGACCTTGGCCACGGTCCAGCTTTTATGGCGGCTGAGGGGGCGGGTCTCAGAAATTAGGACCCGGTCGCCCACATGGCAGCTGTTGGTTTCATCGTGAACCTTGTAGCGCTTGGTGCGGCTGACCGTCTTCTTGTAGACAGGATGAGGGAAGCGGTTTTCCACCGCCACCACGACGGTTTTATCCATCTTGTCGCTGACGACGATGCCAAGCCGTTCTTTGGTGGCCATGGGACTTAATGGGGGGATGGAGAGGTGGGTGGGTTGGCTTGGCGCCGCTGCTGTTGGATGGTGAGCAGTCGCGCCAGCTTGATTCGGGTCTGCCGGAATAGGTGAGATTTCTCCAGTTGGCGAGTGGCCCGTTTGCAGCGCAGGTCAAAAAGGGCTTTGCGGGTAGCGGCGGTTTCCTCTTTGAGGGCGCTGTCATCCAGCTGGAGAAGGTCTTTGTATGGGGAAGTGGCCATTGGGCTTGCATGGAGAAGTGGTGCTATGTACCACCACCGGAGGGGGTGACACTGGCATTGGCAATGGCTGGCATGGGGGTGTTGCCAAAGTCCTCACGCACCAAGAACTTGGTTTTGACAGGCAGCTTGTACTGGGCCAGTCGCATGGCAGTGCGGGCCAGTTCTTCGGTGATTTCCTCACCACCCATCTCAAAGAGCACACGTCCGGGCTTCACCACCGCCACCCAAAACTCTGGGTTGCCTTTACCTGAACCCATGCGGGTTTCTGCGGCTCGCATGGTGATGGATTTATCGGGGAAGATGCGAATCCACACCTTGCCTCCCCGTCGTATGGCCCGGGTCATGGCCCGACGGCTGGCTTCAATCTGCCGTGATGTGATCCAGCCACACTCCTGGGCTTGGATGGCAAAGTCGCCAAAGGCGATGGTGTTGCCCCGGGTGGCCACCCCCCGCATTCGGCCCCGCTGCATCTTGCGGAACTTGACCCGTTTTGGACTGAGCATCGTTCAGATCTCCCAATCACTCCTCGTTGGAGCGGTCTTCAAAGTCCTGGCGGGCCCGACCAGCCCCCCGACGCCACGACGTGGCCCCCATGGGGGCTGGTGGCTGCTTCTCATCTGGTAACACCTCCCCTTTAAACACCCACACCTTGATGCCCAAGACTCCATAGGTGGTGTGAGCGGTCTTGTTGGCATAATCAATGTCTGCCCGCAGGGTGTGGAGGGGCACACGTCCTTCACGGGTCCACTCGCTGCGAGCAATCTCGGCTCCATTGAGACGACCACTGATCTGCAGCTTGAGGCCAATAACGCCAGCCCGTTGGGCCCGCTGAATGGTCATGCGAATGGTGCGACGGAATGCGACCCGCTTCTCCAGCTGCTGGGTGATGTATTCCGCCAGCAGGGAGGCATCAGCATCCGCCCGCTCCACCTCCACCACGTTGATGCGCACCTGGCGGCTGCGATCACGAATGGCGGTTTGGATGCCCCTGCGTAAATCCTCAATTCCACTGCCTTGACGGCCCACCAGCACACCTGGGCGGGCAGTCCTCAACTCCACCTCCAGCTGGTCCGCCTTGCGCTGAATGCGCACATCACTGATGCCAGAAGAGGCATACTTCTTGGTGATGTAGGAGCGAATCTTGTCGTCTTCTTGGAGGAGAGCAGGGTAGGTTTTTTTGTCTGCAAACCAGTTGGAGCGGTGGGACTGGATAACCCCAAGCCGCAAACCAGTTGGGTGAATTTTGTTGCCCATGGCTTAGGGGACCTCAGGTGTCTTGTGGAGCCACAGCAATCCTGATGTGGCAGGTTTGTTTTTTGATCTGATAGGCCCGACCTTGGGCCCGGGGCCGATAGCGTTTCATGGATGGCCCCGTATCAGCTGTGGCTTGGGTGATCATCAAGCTGCTGGGATCCAAGCTCAAGTTGTGCTCAGCATTGGCCACGGCTGAGCGCAGCACCTTGGTAATCACATCAGTGGATCGGTAGGGCATGAACTCAAGCATGATTAGGGCATCCCGGTAGCTACAACCACGGATCTGGTTGAGTACACGGCGCACCTTGCTTGCGGATCCCCGCACGAATTTGGCGGTGGCTTGGGCTTCAGTGCCCGGAGCAGTGACCATGGTCTTCCGTCCTTAGCGAGAACCTTTTCTGTCTTTGCCATGACCCCGGTAGGTGCGAGTCAAGGCAAATTCACCGAGCTTGTGGCCCACCATCTGCTCTGTGATGTAAACGGGAATGTGGGTCCTGCCGTTATGGACGGCAATGGTGTGGCCAATCATGTCCGGCAGGATGGTGGAAGCCCGTGACCAGGTCTTGATAACGGACTTGCTATCAGAAGCGTTCTGCTTCTCCACCTTTTTCATCAGGCTTTCAGCCACAAAAGGGCCTTTTTTGAGGGAGCGTCCCATGGGAAGATCAGGCAGGGGGGAGGAGCATGGATTTAGGCATCGCGACCACCGCGGCTGCGCTTGGACACACGACGGCGACGGCGCAATACAAACTGATTACTGGGCTTGTTGCGCTTACGGGTCTTGAGGCCCAAAGCCGGTTTACCCCAAGGTGTCATGGGACCTGAGCGGCCAATGGGCGCCCGGCCCTCACCACCCCCATGGGGGTGATCGCAGGGGTTCATCACACTGCCGCGAACCTGGGGCCGTCGCCCCAGCCACCGGCGTCGGCCCGCCTTGCCCAGGCTGGTGTTTCTAGCCTCCCCATAGGCCACTTCCCCAATGGTGGCGTAGCACTCCTTACGGATGAGCCGCACCTCGGTGGACGGTAGCTTGAGGGCCACATAGTCCCCATCCTTGGCCACCACCTGGGCGCTGGCACCTGCGGTGCGCACCACCTGCCCACCCCGTCCGGCATAGAGCTCCACGTTATGGACTATGGTGCCCAGGGGCAGGGCGAATAGGGGCAGGGCATTGCCCACACCAATGGGTGCCTCAGGGCCAGCCATCACCTCACTGCCCACGGCCATGCCCTGGGGTTGGAGGATGTAGCGCTTTTCACCATCTTCATAGAAGAGGAGAGCCAGGCGAGCATTGCGATTGGGGTCGTACTGGATGGCAGCCACCCGGGCTTTGATGCCATGCTTATCCCGACGAAAATCCACCAGGCGGTAGCGGCGCTTGTGGCCACCACCCCGATGCCGGCAGGTGATCACACCCCGGTTGTTGCGCCCTTTGGCTCGATGCTTGGGTTGCACCAGGGAGCGCTCAGGCTTCCGGCGGGTGATTTCGCTGTAGTCCCCAGCCACCCGGGTGCGGGTGCCAGGGCTATAGGGCTTGAGTTTGCGAACAGCCATGGAACAGCGCCTCAGGAGGATTCGGGGAAGAGCTGGATGGAATTGCCTTCAGCAAGGCGCACCACAGCTTTTTTGACTTTGGAGCGCTGACCGGTGAAGCGCCCCACCCGCCGCGTACGACGTGGTGGATTCATGGTGCTGACCCCAATCACCTTCACATCAAACAGCTGCTCAACTGCAGCCTTGATATCTGGTTTGGCGGCCCGCGGATCCACTACAAAGGTGTATTGGTTCTGATCCATGCCCCGGGTGGCCTTCTCAGTGATGACCGGTTCCCGCACCACATCCGCAAGACGTCCGGCAAAAGACTTAGCCATGGCTATAGACCTCCTGAATGGTGGTGATGGCCTCTTCACTGAGCACCAGCTTGTCTGCATGGAGCAGATCGAAAACATTCAGCTGATCCGCTCGAATCAGGTTGACCCTGGTCAGGTTACGGGCCGACTTGCTGACAGCCTCGCTGGGTGCTTTGAGCACCAACAGCACCTGTGCGTCCCCGGGGATACCCCAACGATCCAGGGCTGCCAGCAGCTCCTTGGTCTTGGGTGTGCTGAAGCACCCATTGAACTCCTGCACCACCACCCAATCCTCAGCCCGGCTCATCAGGGCCGTGCCCAGGGCTAGGCGCCGCTCCTTGCGGTTCATGGCCTTGGTGTAGGAGCGGGGTTTGGGGCCAAAGATCACCCCACCACCGGGTCTTAGGGGGGTGCGGATTGAGCCTTGGCGGGCCCGGCCTGTGCCCTTTTGCTTAAAGGGTTTGCGCCCACCACCACGCACCTCAGAACGGGTGAGGGTGCTGGCAGTGCCTTGGCGCTGGTTGGCCTGCTGCCGCACCAGGGCGGCATGGAGCAGATGGGCCGCTGTGGTTTCCCGGGCCACCTTGAGCTGAAGGTGGGCTTGACCCACCTGCTGACCCTCCCAGTTGTGAACAACGCAATCAACCATGATTCTCCAGGGTGAACATCAGGCAGAGCATCAGCCGCCCACCCGCTGGCTGGGACGGATGCTGAGAAGGGAGCCAGGCTTACCGGGCACAGAACCTTTCACCACCAGCAGGTGATGGTCCGTATCCACCTTGATCACCACCAGCTTGCGCATGGTGGTGGGCTTTCCCCCATAACGGCCTGCCATACGCTTGCCCGGATAGATGCGGCCTGGGGTGGTGCCGGCGCCAGTGGAACCTGGCTGACGGTGGTTTTTGGAGCCATGGCTCATGGGACCACGGCGAAAACCGTGGCGCTTCTGATAGCCCGCAAAACCGCGCCCCATGGTGGTACCGCTGATGTCCACGGCTTGGCCGGGCTCAAATTGCCCCACCGTGATAACAGCACCGGTTTCCACATTCTCATCACCAGGAACCCGGTATTCCCGCAGGTGACGGAGCAATGTGTCCCCACTTTTGGCCAAGTGCCCCTTACTGGGGCGATTGACCAATTTCTCACGAACCTCCCCATAGCCAATTTGGACAGCGCTGTAGCCATCCCGGACCATGGTTTTCCGTTGGGTCACCCGGCAGGGACCCGCTTGGATGAGGGTAACCGGTATGGCTTTGCCGTCCGGATCAAAAAACTGGGACATGCCCAGCTTGGTGCCAAGGATGCCGATGGACATGGGAAAGAGCACAAGGTCATGCCAGGGCCAAAGGCCCGAAGGCAACGCTGAACCGTGATGGAAAGTCACCGATGCCGGGGGTCCGGCGGGTGCTGATCCGATGGGCAGATTGGCTCCGCTGTGCAGCCAACCCGACGATGCAGCAACAAGGGGGTTTGGGACTTGATGTTCCAAGCAGCAATGTGCCTAGAGCTTCAGTTTCCCGTCATCTACCACACCCAAGACGGGTGCAGTGAATTAACCCAGAGACCCATCCCCACGGATGAGTCTGCGCAAAGGGAATTGTAGGCCTGGCTAGGCTCAGGCACAGCCCCCTAATGCACAAGAGAAAATCCTAACACACATGGTCGACCATGGGATGGGGTGCTGGTTTGCCAGAGTGGGTTAACTGCAACCTTGAAAGGCACCTCTCCCATGCCACTGCTGCTTGGCATCCGCCGCTTTCGCAAGGATCTGGAGCGCCATGGCGCCATGGCTGTCATGGCACCACCGGAAGGGGGCTTTGAAACCCGCCTGCTGCGCCGTCTTCGTGCTGCTGGCTATGCTGCCCACATGTGCTCCGCTCGGGGCCTAGGGGATCCAGAAGCCTTTCTCCTAGGACTCCATGGGGTGCGTCCACCCCATTTGGGCCATCAGAGCGTTGGCCGTGGTGCTGCTGTTGGTGTTGTATCCATGGCTTTGCCCCAGCTCATGCCCCAGCTCCAAGAGGACAAGCCCGTCCTGTTGTGGCTCCTGGAAGCCCAGGTGCTGAGCCGGGCGGAATTGGAAACCCTGGTGGTTCTGCCCCAGCGCTATGGGGGGTTGCACATTGTCTGTGAGCTGGGAGGGAGCCGCTCCCTGCGCTGGCAGCCCCTGGCCGAGGCCATTGCCATTGCCACCTGAGTCCACTTGTGCCCCACCTTGCCCCTGAAACTGCTCTCCAGCGTGGTTGTTGGCGCAAGCTCATCTGCGGTGCCAGCAACCAGGATCTAGCTGCCATCAAGGAATTGGCCTGGGTGTACACCCGTGCTGGCATCCATTGCATTGATGTGGCCCCTGATCCTGCTGTGGTGACAGCAGCTCGCCAAGGTATGGCAGCAGCCCTGGGGCCGGGTGAATCAACCCCTTGGCTGATGATCAGCCTCAATGACGACACTGATCCTCACTTCCGCAAAGCCGGATTCGATCCAGCCCAATGCCCACCAAACTGCCATCGCCCCTGTGAGGTTTCCTGTCCTGTCCAGGCCATTTCTGCATCAGGGGTGGCGGCGGCCCGCTGCTATGGCTGTGGGCGCTGTTTGGCTGCCTGCCCCTTGGGTTATATCAAAGACTACCCATGGCGTCTGGAGAGGGACCAGCTGCTTCAGGTTTTGGCCAGGTGCCAACCTGACGCCATCGAAATCCACACCCGGCCAGGGGCCTTTGCCCCTTTCACCCAGCTGTTCAACCTGCTAAAACCTCT
>RKSC01000101.1 GCA_007571085.1 Synechococcus sp. PNGco_S_binSS4 | reverse complement strand
ACCCTGCATCACCGCTAAAGGGGTTTCTGCAATGGCCACCACATCACCGGGCCGCACATGGGGCAGGGCATAGCGCTTGAGCACCTGTAGGGGATCATCCAGCCAACTCAGCAGATGGGTGGAGAGGGGTAGCACCTGGTAACCTTGGCCCTGTTGCCAGACGGGTTGCGGCTCCACAGCTGGCTTGGCTAGGGGTACCACCAGCCCATGGCGCTGCTGGAGATGGCCAAAGGGTCCATAGGCCAGCCAGCCAATCTCCAGCCAAAGGGCCTGGAGTTTCCGGAGATCTTGGCCATGGAGCTCCAGCTCCACACAGGCAGCCATGGGCTGGTGGGCTTTCACAATGGGCACCTGCCAATAGCCGTCAGCACGGGTCTTGCCATGGGGTTGTTGCTGCCTCACATGAACCCGCAAATCCACATCGTCAACTGCCTGGCTGGACAGCACAGTGGGTGTAGCCCAGATTTGGGGGATCATCACCTCCTGGCGGGCATGGGAATTGACCAATTTGATCTGCAGCTG
The DNA here is from genome assembly GCA_007571085.1 of Synechococcus sp. PNGco_S_binSS4. Lineage (GTDB taxonomy): Bacteria > Cyanobacteriota > Cyanobacteriia > PCC-6307 > Cyanobiaceae > Synechococcus_B. The sequence continues at coordinate 34,554 of RKSC01000101.1, read as the reverse complement.
AACCTGCAACTGACCATCCTCCCGCCTCAACTGCCAATCACCTGGCTCCAGGTGCAAGGGGCTCCTGGGACGGAGGCGGTGGCGCAACTCCAGAAGCACCAACAGGAGCAGGGCAAAACCACCAAGGGCTAAAACCAGGCCACCAGCACCAATAATCATCCTCCTCTCACCACCTCCGCATTGATTTCATTCACCTCCATGGAGCGGGACTGGCCTCGGTTCAGGGTGTCTGGAAGCTGTAGGTCTGCGGCTTGGGCAAGGCCCTGTTCCAAATCTTCTAGGGGAATTTGGCCGGCCCGGTCCAGCACCACATCCCCGTTTTGATCAAAAATCACCACCTGGGGAATTAGGCCACGCCAGTAGTGGGAAGGCTGATCCGGGGGGGAGCCTTCCGGAGGAGCCAGGCTGTCCGTGCTCAAGGCAATCACATCAACTGCCATGCCAAACTCCCCCTTGAGACGGGAGAGGGTGGGGGCAAAGCGTTTGCAGTCACTGCTGTCATCTAGATAGAAGGCCAAAACCGTTGGGCGGTGCCTCTTCAGGCTTTCCCCCAAGCTGTTGCGGGGTGGCACCAGGGCACCATCTCCGGCATAGAGGGCAAAGATGTTGCCGTCATAGCGGTTATCCAGACGACTAGCCCAAGCCATGGATGGCTGGAACAGCAGCACTATTACCAGAAGGATTGCAGTACAGAACCAGCAGCGACCATGGTGTGTCATGGCGTAGCCTCTCCTCAGCGCTCATGTCCTTGCAGGGTACGCCCCAAACCCAACAGCACTCCCCGGGCAATCAAGCCGATGCCCCGGCCAATAATCTGGGTCAGCACGGTGACTAGAAACGATCCCAGGCGTTGGACCAATACCCGCAACTGGGGACCCAAGGCATCCCGCAGCTCCAGATAAAAGGTGAAGGTGCGCTGTAGAGGTTTTAATTGGCGCAGCTCCCGATCACGGGGCTCAATGACCATTCTGGAGACCACCCTGTCCATCTGGAGCAGTAGCAGTTCCCGGCGGCTCTCATAAATGTGCAGTGGTTCAAGAATCAGCTGCTGGTAACGCTCCTGGCTATTGATCTGGTTACGGAGCCGTTCCAGCTGACGGGTGGGCAGCAGGTCGCTGCGCAATAGGAAGCGGCGCAATTCTGGCCACTGACTGGCTTCCTCAAGGACAAGGCCAGCCAATGCGGTGCCCATGCGCAACAACCAGTCACTCAGCAGCAACTCCAGGTGCAGCAAGGCTGCTGGGGTGTCTGGCGCCAGCAGGCGGCCATCCAACAGCACCGGTTCAGCCCTCACCAGGGCTGCAAGCAGGGGCTCCACAGTGGCTCCGGAGGCAAGGTTCAGCTCTCCAGGGTTGGGCATGGTCCCATTGAGCAGTTGCTCACCCACGGAAACCAACACCCCATCCCTAGGGATGCGCAAATAGGTGCCCCCCAACTCCTGCAGGGTATGGAAAATGATTTCTCCCTGCAGCTCCTGCCAGCGCTCCAGCAGCAGCTCACCACGTAATTCCCCAGGGCGCATCTGCTGCAGGGCCAAACCCATCTGATGCAACAACTGGCGCAGTAAGGTTGCCCGGGCCTTGGTCCCCATGGCACCCAAGGCAAGGAGCTGGTGCTCAAGGGGCTGGGGATTCTTGGAAATCCTCTCCTGGAGCCGTTTATTTATGGTGTCCCACAACCCTGCTGCTGTGCGGCTGCGCAAGGTGAGGGCTGTGGATGGTTGCAACGGCCTTGCTCCCCCTGCACCCGGTGTGGAGATGCCCCTAACACCAAAGGTTCTTGTGGTGCTGCCGTGGAGAGCCAGCACCAGGGCACGGGCCATGGCCAGCTCCCGCTGCTGGCCTTCTAGGAGCCAACGCAGTGGTAAGCTGGGGCCCTGTTGCAGCTGGCTGGCCACCAACTGGGCCTGGGCCTGAATTTGGCTGAGCCCTTGCAAGAAGACCCCATTTATACCCCGACTCTCCTGGAGCGGTGCAGTCTGCCGGGTGTGCACATCAAACACCCGACCACCACCCATCAGGATGGGGATGGTCTGACGCAGGGTGGCATCATCAGGGTTTTGCAGGATGCCCGCCATGGGCAGCTCCCCCAACTGCAAACCACCAGGATGGATGGAACCGTGGAGCACCAGGAGCAGGGGAGCCGGATGCCAGCGCTGATCCAAGGCCAGGGCTTCCCGGGCCAGGATGGTGGTATCCCTCAAGGCCTTGGTGAACCAGATCACCAGATCAGGGCGCCCCTGGTTTGCTTCTGCCTCGTCAATCCACTGAATAGGCGGGCCTTGCCGGTCACCCTGATCCATGAGGTTAGCCAACTGCCTCTTCTGGCTCCGGGGTGCATAGACCAAAATCCTCTGCATCAACGACAAGCCATGGGCAGACCTAAAGTCCAGTGGTCAAGGGTTAGCTGGCTTGGGTGGGCCTTGCAAGGGTTCACCCACCAACTGCATGGTAAAGCCGGTAATTCGATGGCCAGTGCGAGCTTCAATGTCCTTCAGCAGGTGCTGGGGAAGCTGCACATCTATATCGTAAATCCGGCCTGTCAGACTACAAATCAGGTGGCTATGGGGATCTGTACGGCAGCTATAGAGCCTGCCGCCGCTGCGCTCTAGGCATTCAATGATATTAAACCGGTGCAGTGTCTCCAGGTTTTGATATACTGAGGTTTGGCCAATACTCCTTTTGCCCTGAGCATTGATCTTCTCAAAGATGTCACGGGCGCTCAGGTGCATTTTTTCCTTCCAGAGCAGCTCCAGCACCAGTCGCCGTTGGTGGCTCATGCGCAAGCCTACAGCAGAACAGCGCTCAATAGCCCCTTCAAAGGATTGCTCCATGGGAAGATCAGCCTTCGGGTTTTCAGAGGAGCCAGTCATGATTTAGAATCTAAATCTAAATTGGGAAGGAGGACCACCCAGAAAAGAGGAATTGCCGGTCCCAAGTGTAGAGCCTACAAGGGTAGAGCCTAGATTCTGGCCTTTCCTAGGCCATGTTCCTAAGGCTTACATGTTTCTATGGCTTAGTATTGCCCCTCCAGGGCTGCAGGCAGCCTAATGCCACCATCATAGAGGGCCCGACCAATAATCACACCGGCAAGGGCAGGTCTAAGCTGCCCTAGGGTCTTCAGATCCGCAAGGGACGCCACACCCCCAGATGCAATGACCGGAATGGTGCTGGCGCAGGCCATGGCTTGCAATGCCTCCAGGTTGGGACCTGACATGGTGCCGTCGCTGGTGATGTCAGTGCTGATGATGGCAACCACATCACTACCCTCCAGACTGGCGGCCAGCTTGGTGGCTTCCATAGGACTTTGCTCTAGCCAACCTCTTGTGGCCACAAGGCCGTTGCGGGCATCAATACCCACGGCAATGCGGCCAGGATGAGCACTGGCCAGCTGGTGCACCAGCTGGGGGTTTTCCAGGGCGACGGTGCCCAGGATCACCCGGTCTAGACCACAGCTCAGCAGTTCCTTGGCCCGCTCCTGGGAGCGCACCCCGCCCCCCAATTGCACGGGGATATGCACCGCTGCAGCAATGGCCTTGATGGCCGCATCATTGCTGGGCCGGCCATGGCGGGCCCCATCTAAATCCACCAGGTGGAGCCTCTGGGCACCCTGGTGCTGCCATAGACAGGCCATGGCTACGGGATCATCACTAAAACGGGTCACCTGGTTATAGTCCCCTTGGCGCAGCCGCACACAGGCCCCATCCAGCAGATCAATGGCGGGAATCACCTCCATGGCAAATATGGGCAAGCTACATCCAGTCTCCCTGGTGCAGGAGACGGAGTTGAATAGTCAGGAATGCTGTGTTGTGGAATGAACATCCTGGTGATGGGAGGGACTCGCTTCATTGGTGTGGCCCTTCTGCCCCGGCTCCTGGCTGTGGGACACGCTGTGACGGTGTTCAGCCGGGGCCGGCGACCAGTTCCCCATGGGGTGGAGCATGTGTGTGGGGATCGCCAGCAACTGGAGGATCTCCACCAACTGGCAGGTCGCAATTTTGATGTGATCATTGACACCAGTGGCCGTCAGCTGGTGGAGAGCCAACAGGTCATTGCCCAAACAGGCCGCCCCAGCCATCGGTTTCTGTATGTGAGCTCAGCGGGAGTCTATGCCCCTAGTGAGCAATGGCCCCTCACGGAAGAGGCCCCTCTAGATCCCAAGAGCCGCCATGGTGGCAAGGCAGACACGGAGGCCTGGCTGCGACGGGAAGCCATCCCCTTCACCAGCTTCCGCCCCACCTACATCTACGGACCTGGAAACTACAATCCAATTGAGAACTGGTTCTTTGCACGAATCATGGCAGATCGCCCTGTGCCCATTCCTGGGGATGGGCAGCTGATCACCCAGCTGGGCCATGTGGATGATCTGGCGGAGGCCATGGCATGCAGCTTGGAGGTGGACACCAGCACCAACCGGATTTATAACTGCTCCGGGGCAAAGGGAGTCACCTTCCGTGGGCTTGTGGCCGCCGCCGCCCAGGCCTGTGGCCGCAATCTGGACCAGGTGCAGCTGCGCAGCTTTGACCCCCCCATGGTGGATCCCAAGGCCCGCAAGGCTTTCCCTTTACGTATTGCCCACTTCTTTACGGACATCAGCCGGGTGTGTCGGGAGTTGGCCTGGCAGCCTAATTTTGATCTGACAGCTGGCCTGCGGGACAGCTACCAGAAGGATTTTTGCCAACGGGCCCCCCAGTCTCAACCAGCAGATTGGAGCCAGGATGAGCAACTTCTGGACCACTCCACTGCTCTTTCACCTTGAGACAGGAATCCATGCACCCTTCCCCCTTGCAGAAGCAACAGGGCCCTCAACCTCAACCCTCCCGTGCTCTGGCTGTGGGCTTGGTGAGCCTGCTGGCCAGCGGCCTGGGGTGGCCAGCCACTGCCGCTTCCCCGGGCTGCACAGCACCGGGAACTGTGCTGAATATGGGCTTCTACACCAGCTTCCGACCCCTCAGCTACAGCGCTGATCCCATGGCCGGCTCAACGGGATTTAATCAGCATCAAGGCTATGAAGCTGCCCTTCTGGATGCCCTGGAAGCCATGGATGGGGCGGGTCTCCAGTTTGCCCGCAGGGGGATTGCTGAATGGCCTGATATTTGGTTAAGGGCTGCTGAACCAGAGTTTGATATCATCGGCGGAGGTATCACAATTCTCGACTCCCGCACCCGGGATGCCGCTGGCAACACCGCGGTGAGGTTCACTTCTGGACATGTGACTTTCCGCCAATCCCTGCTGGTGCGTGCTGCAGACCAGCAAAGGCTTTCCAGCTATGAACAACTGGATGGCACAGTCCGCATTGGGGCTTTAGCAGGAACCACCGGCGAGCATCGTCTGCTGGTACTTACGGGTCTGGCGGAAGCCAATGGCCAGTTAATGGAAGGTATCCATGTGGAAACCCCCAGGGAGTTGTTGGTTACAGATGGGAGCCCTGACTGGGTCATTGCCCCATCAGGAGGCAACCCCGCCCTAGATGGTCGAACAAAATTGTATAGCCCATCTGGTAATAAACCCACCATTATCTATAGCCAGGATGAGAGGGAAATGCTCTCCTCACTCCTGGAGGGCACCATTGATGCTGTTGCTCGCGGTGAAATTGGTAACTTAGATGCCAGCGCAGAGTCCTCTGGGGATTTGGTTATCAGTGCCCTGGATTCCTCTGAGGAGCTGGCAGGTTTTGTGCTGGATCACCGGGACGGTGATTTGGCAGCTTGCCTCAGTGAAAAACTTGCCTGGCTCACCGATCACCGCCGTATTGGCTATGGCCAATGGCGTGATGATCCAGATGTGTTTATGAAGCGCGCCATAGGCTATTCAGCATCTGATCTGGATCATGTTCACGCACATTGAAGACCTACGGTCCATTGTCTAATGGGCCTTTATCTAATGGGCCTTGGTTCAGCCCAAGGCCTCCTGATCAGCAAGTACCAAGATAGGTCTGTTGGGTGTTACCAGCTTGGCAGGGGTGCGGGCGGGATCTTCATGGGGATCTAGCAGCCGTTTGAGGGCTTGGTCCTTGGCAGCACCGGCCACCAGCATGACCACATGCTGGGCAGCACTGAGTAGGGGGGCGGTCATGGACACCCGAGGTAGGCCACCACCCCAGCCCACTGTGACCCACTGGTCTTTAACATCCACAGCAGCGGTACCGGGGAATAGGGAAGCCGTGTGTCCGTCATTGCCCAAGCCCAGGAGCACCAGATCCAGCTGGGGTGGCTGGCCTGGGCACATGGTGTTTAGAAGATCCCCGTAGGCCATGGCGGCAGCCCCAGGGCTGGGCATATGGGTGGGTACGGGATGCAGGTGGGCCAGATGGGCCCGACTGCCGCTGAGCAAACTGCGGCGCACCATGAGGGCATTGCTGGCCGGGTCCTTGGCATCCACCCAGCGCTCATCCCCCAGCACCAAATCCACCCGTTCCCAGGGCAATGGTTCTTGACCCAGATGGCCATAGGCGGCCTCCGGCGTTGTGCCCCCTGCTAGGGCCATGACACAGCGGGGCTTCTGGGCCAAGGTGGTGCGGATGATGGCTGCCATGGTGGCAGCGGCATCATGGGCCAAGGTTGCCCGATCCTTGCTGCTTTCCAGGTGATACTGGGTCATGCCAGCCACTCCGTGTGAAAGCTCCCTGCCTGATCTACCCGTTCATAGGTATGGGCACCAAAGCAGTCCCGCATGGCCTGAACAGCATTTTGGGGAAGCCGGGGTGAGCGGTAGCTGTCGATGTACTGGAGCGCTGCGGAGAGGCAGGGGAGGGGAATGCCCACCCGGGCACCGGCCTGCACAACCATCCGCAGGTTTTCCAGACGTTCATTGATCTGCCGGGTGAACCAGGGATCCATCATCAGATTGGGCAGGTGGGGATCATTGCGGAAGGCCTCCTGAATGCGGCCCAGCAGCTTGGCCCGGATGATGCAGCCCCCTTTCCAAATCTGGGCAATGGTGGTGAGGTTCAAGTTGTACTGGTGTCGCTCCGAGCCGCGCCCCAGCAAGGCAAGGCCCTGGGCATAGCTGGTGATGATGCTGAGAATGACCGCATCCCGCAATGGGGCCATGGCATTGGCCACACTGCCCAGTTCCAGGGGGCTGAGGGGGGCACCGGTCAAAACAGTGCTGGCCTTGACCCGCTCTGCTTTCAAAGCGCTCATCACCCGCCCATTCACCGATTCATAGATGGTGGGCACGGCCACCCCCATCTCCAAGGCGCTAATCACTGTCCAGATGCCCGTGCCCTTTTGACCAGCCACATCCAAGATCTTCTCCATCAGGTAGCCGCCACTCTCCGGATCTTTGCTGCGTAGGCACACCTCAGTGATCTCCACCAGGTAGGAGCTGAGTTCTTCCACCTGGTTCCAGGCACCCATCACATCAGCCATGGCATCCCCATTGAGGCCAGCCCCACGCTTCATCAGGTCATAGGCCTCCGCCAGGATTTGCTCCACACCGTATTCAATGCCGTTGTGGACGGTCTTGACAAAGTGGCCAGCCCCCCTTGGACCCATATAGGCCACGCAGGGACCATCCTCCACCTGGGCTGCCATGGTCTCTACCAAGCTGGCAATGGCCTGGTAAGCCTCCTTGGTGCCACCGGGCATCATGCTGGGTCCTTCCAGGGCCCCCTTGGCCCCTCCGGAGATACCCATGCCGATGTAACCGAAGCTGCGGCTTTCTAGGGCCTCCACCCGCCGTTCCGTATCCGTGTAGAGGGAATTGCCCCCATCAATGAGCAGGTCTCCCTCCTCCAGGAGGGGTGCCATGGTGTCGATGGTGCCATCAATGGGGGCACCGGCTTTGATCATCATCAGGATGCGCCGAGGGCGCTCCAGCTGCTGGACAAAGTCCTGCAGGGTATGGGCTGCCTGAATTGCCTTGCCAAAGCCACGGCCAGCCATGAAGGCATCGGTCTTCTCCCGGGTGCGGTTGTAGACCACACTGCTGAAGCCATTGCGCTCGGCATTGAGGATGAGGTTCTCCCCCATCACACCGAGGCCAATGAGGCCAAAGTGGGCTTTGCTCATGAAAATGTCGTTTGGGCTACAGATAGTGTGGCCAACCGGGCCTTAAGGGACTCCTAAGAGTCAGAGAATCGGAGCAGCTAGATGGTGGCTCAGATGACCGTGTTGTTGGGGATGGTGGCATTTTTGATTACCACCACCAGATTGCTGCGGATGTAGAAGCCCAACTCAGGACGGTCGGCCTCCTGAATGTGGTCTTTGTTGATGATCTGCACGTTGTTGCCAATGCGCACGTTTTTGTCCAGGATGGCCCCCTTAATGGTGGAGTTGGCACCCACGCCCAGGGGGATCCCTCCCTGGGCTTTCAAGGCCTCCCGTTGGGGAGCGGACTCGTAGTAGTCACTCCCCATGGTGAGGGTGTCCTTCAAGACAGCACCACTCTCGATGCGGCTGCGCAGCCCCAGCACGGAGTGGTGAATACTGCAGGTCTTCAAAATGGAGCCATCTCCAATGATGGACTCCGTCACCTGGCTGTCCAAGAGCTTGGTGGGGGGAAGGTAGCGGGGGCGTGTATAGATGGGGAACTCTTCGTCGTAGAAGGAAAAGGGCGGCTGGGGCTGCTCTGTCAATGCCAGGTTGGCCTCATAAAAAGCCCGAATCGTTCCAATGTCCTCCCAGTAGTCATCAAAGAGGTAGGCCCGCAGGTCGTAGCTCTGCAGTGCCGTAGGAATAATCTCCTTGCCAAAATCTGTGGCGGCGGGGTTTTGATCCAGCAGGTCAAACAGGGCTTTGCGGCTGAAGACATAAATGCCCATGGAGGCAAGATGGGGCTTCTCCCGGGCAGATTCGGCGGAGAGACCATAGACGGAGGTGTCCACCCGCATCTTCGTCAGAGCCTCACCACGGGGTTTCTCGCAGAACTCCAAAATCTGCTGGGAGGCATCAGTGCGCATGAGACCAAAGCTCTGGCCCTGCTCCGGGGTGACCGGCAGAGCCGCCACGGTGATGTCTGCCCCCAAAGCCCGATGGGAGGCCACAAAGGCACCATAGTCCATGCGGTAGAGCTGGTCACCACTCAAAATCAGGTACTCCGTCACGTCCCATTCCTGGAAGAGCCACTTGTACTTGCGCACCGCATCGGCAGTACCCTCAAACCAACTGGGGCTTTCCGGGGTTTGCTGGGCAGCCAGCACCTCCACAAAGCCTTGGCTAAATCCCGCTGAGAGGTTATAGGTGCGGGTAAGGTGGCGGTTCAGGGAAGCGCTGTTGAACTGGGTCAGGGCATAGATCTTGTTGATCCCTGAGTTGATGCAGTTGCTGACGGGGATGTCAATCAGGCGGTACTTGGCTGCCAGGGGAACGGCCGGCTTGGCCCGCATTTTTGTGAGGGGGAAAAGACGGGTTCCAGCGCCACCGCTGAGAATGATTCCCAAGACCCGCTTCATGGACACGCTGCTGACAGACCCACTCTCCTTGATGGAGGGCACAAACTGCAAGGGGCTTAGGCCCCTTAGGGAGCATCGGTTTCCCCTAGGCCAAACAACTCCCGCACCACTTCCAGCTGTTGTAGCCGCTTCTGCCGTTCCATGGGACCCCGCAGTCGGGTGACTGGGCCATGTAGCACCTTATTGATGATACTTTTGCTAAGGGCCTCCACCACGTTCTTCTCCCGGCTGGAAAGGTCTGGCCCCATGCGGCTCAGGGCTTTCAGCAGTTCCTGCTCGCGAATCTCCTCCATGGAGCGCCGTAACCGGTTCACCACGGGAACAGCTTCTAAGCCATCCCACCAGATGAGAAAAGCCTCCGCATCCTGGCGCAGCAACCCTTCTGCCACCCGGGCCGTTGCCTGACGGGCTGCCCGATTTTGGGCCACCACCTCCTCCAGGTCATCAACGTCATAGGCTGCTACTCCGTCCACGGCGGCCACATCGGCGGTGATATTCCGTGGCACACCAATATCAAAAAGCTTTAGACGACGGATGGGCATCAGCTGCTCCAGCCGTGTCCTGGTGATCACCGGTGTGGCTGCTGCCGTGCTTGTAAACACCATGGAAGCTGTCTGCAGCTGCTTATCCAGCTGATCTAGACCCTCACAGTGGATGGTGAGCTGGGGAAAATCCCTTGCCAAGGCTTCTGCTCGGGCCATGGTTCTGTTCACCAGGGTGAGTTCTGTGCAGCCTTTTGCCACCAGGTGTTGTACCAGCAACCGACCCATGCGGCCACAGCCCACCACGGCCACCTGCTCTTCAGCAAGATCCACAGGCTGGTGCTGGCCTCGCTCCTGGCCACATTTGAGTTGGGCCAGCTCCACAGCGGCACTGCTGATGGAAACAGCTCCGGTGCCCAATTTGGTTTCACTGCGCACCCGCTTGCCAGTGGCCACCGCTTGATTCAGCAGGCGACCTAAAATGGGGCCAATGGATTTGTGCTCCTGTCCCAGGCGGGCCATTTTCTTCACTTGGGCCAGGATTTGCCCCTCCCCCAGCACCAAGCTGTCGAGGCCCGCAGCAACCCGTAGCAGATGGTCAATGGCCTCCCCGTGGTGAAGCACAAACAAGTGGGGCTCCAACTCAGCTGCAGGCAAGCCGCTGTGCTCACTCAGAAAGTGGGCAATGGCATCAATGCCCTCCTCCGCCTGGCGGAGGAGAGTGTAAATCTCCAGCCTGTTGCAGGTGCTCAGAATGGAGGCTTCCTGCACCTCTTGTCCGGCCATCAGGCTCTGGAGAGAGCTGGGCAATACCTCATCGGTGATGCTCAGCCGTTCCCGCACCTCCACTGGTGCGGTGCGGTGACTGAGGCCAATGACGGCAATGTGCATGGGTGGGACAGGTGGGAGCTGGTGAGGGTACGGGTGCCTCAGCGCAAAGCCACCCTGGCGGCACCTTCTTTAATGTGAACTGTGTTTGTAAAACGGGCGGTGCGATCTAGGGAGGAGATAATTAGGCTGCTGGTGCGGGTGCAGTCCGGCTCAAACTTCACGCCGTGGAAGAGAAGGCCATCGGTGATGCCACTGGCAGCAAAGACTACATTCTGACCATTGGCCAGTTCCTCCGCTTCATAAACACGGTCCGGGTCTGTAATACCCATCTCCGTCAACCGTGCCAGGTTGCCTTCCTTGGTGAGGTTGGCCCACTCCTTGGTCATGGCAATTGCGGGATCATAGACCAGCTGCCCTTGAAAATGACCCCCCAGGCAACGGAGGGCAGCAGCAGAAATCACCCCCTCAGGGGCAGCACCGATGCCCATCAGGCAGTGGGTGCCAGTTCCCCAAAAACCACAGGCAATGGCGGCACTCACGTCCCCGTCACTAATGGGTTTAACACGGGCGCCAGCACTGCGGATCTCAGCAATCAGGCTCTTGTGGCGGGCCCGATCCATGACCACCACCACCAGCTCATCCATGGCCAGACCTAGGCAATCCCCCAGGATTTGCAGGTTTTCTGTGGCGGACTTACGGATATCCACTTTCCCCTTGGCCGCTGGCGGTGCTGCCAGCTTGTTCATGTAGAAGTCCGGTGCATTGAACAGCCCACCCCGGTCACTGGCGGCTAGCACTGCCATGGAGCCGGGCTGGGCATTGGCGCAGAGGTTTGTGCCCTCACAGGGATCAACGGCGAAGTCCACGCCGGGGCCATGGCCACTGCCCACTTCTTCCCCGATGTAAAGCATGGGTGCTTCATCTCGCTCCCCTTCACCAATCACAATGCGTCCCTTCATGGGAATGGTGCCCATGCGCTGGCGCATGGCCTCCACCGCAGCGGCGTCAGCTTCATTTTTCTGTCCCTGACCGGTGAGCTGGGCCGATGCAATGGCCGCCTGTTCGACAACTTCCAGCAGTTCCTGAATCAGGTTGCGGTCCACAGATTTCCTAAGCAAAGGGCTGGTGCGCTGCCCTCAAAAACAGGCCAGAGCGGAGGCTAGTGTATCAGCCCGCACCAGCCATCTCTGGCAATGGCTGATTAGGCTAATGACCACTCCAACCCACTCCAGCAACTCCATGTCTCCCAAGCCCCTTGTCATTGCCCCATCCATTCTTTCTGCCGACTTTGCCCAGCTGGGAGATGAGGTGAGGGCTGTTGACAAAGCCGGTGCAGATTGGATCCATGTGGATGTGATGGATGGCCGCTTTGTGCCCAACATCACCATTGGTCCACTGGTGGTTGCAGCCCTGCGCCGGGTAACAGCCAAGCCCTTGGATGTGCACCTGATGATCGTGGAACCAGAGAAGTACGTGGCGGACTTTGCCAGGGCAGGAGCCGATCACATCTATGTGCAGGTGGAGGCCTGCCCCCATCTCCATCGCAACCTGGCCCAAATCAAAGATCTGGGCAAAAAAGCTGGAGCCGTCCTAAATCCCAGCACCCCATTGAGTACCCTGGATTATTGCTTAGAGCTCTGCGACATGGTCCTGGTCATGTCCGTCAACCCTGGTTTTGGTGGGCAGAGTTTTATTCCCGCAGCCCTGGAGAAGATCCGCAAATTGCGCCAGATGTGTGATGAGCGGGGACTGGATCCCTGGATTGAGGTGGATGGGGGCGTCAAGGCCGGCAATGCCTGGAGCGTGATCGAAGCCGGTGCCAATGCCCTGGTGGCAGGCTCGGCGGTGTTCCAGGCACCGGACTACGGAACCGCCATTGCCAACATTCGCAACAGCCGCAAGCCCATTGAGGTTGCTTCCTAATCCAGGGCAGGCCCCCCTCACAGCTCCAGAATGGCTGCAAACACGCAGGCCAGGCGATTCTCTTCAGTAAACGCCTTCAGTGCTTCAGAGGTGCTTGGCAGCTGGTCAAGGGCCTCCAGTCGTTGGGCCAGGCAACTGCAGGAGCCTTCAACAATGGCCGCTGGAGCCCCTTGGCGTTTTGCCTCAACACGGCAAATTCCCTGGTATGCATCAATGGCACTCATCACCTCCACCCCTTCCATCTCAATGGGTTTGGCCAGGGGTTTGGGCACGGTAACCGCACCCAGGAAAATGGGAATTAAGACCCAAGAAACCATCCGTAACTATGCAAACCAACACCAAGAAGATTGACCCCAATGTAGCAGATTACCACCACCACAAAGCCGGCAGAGGCCAAGAGTGCTGAGCGACGCCCCTGCCAGCCCCGGTTCAGCCGGGTGTGGAGATAGGCAGCATAGACCAGCCAACAAATCAGTGCCCAGGTTTCCTTAGGGTCCCAACTCCACCAACTGCCCCAGGCTTCATTGGCCCAAACGGCGCCGCTGATAATGCCCACAGAGAGGAGTAAAAAGCCGACAGTTATGGTGCGGTAGCTCAGATTATCCAGGCGCTCCGCCTGACTGAAGGCTTCGCTGGTCAGGTTGGCCAGCTTCTCCCCCACAGCCATGGTGGGCGCACGAAAGCCACCACCCCCAATGGAGCTGCCCCGCATGGCCACGGCTTGATCCCGGTTGGCCAGCAGTACACCCACAGCCAAGGTAGAACCCACCAGCAGTGCCCCGTAGCTGGCCATAATCACACTCACATGCATCACCAACCAACCGGAGCGCAGGGCCGGCACCAAAGCATCGGACACCTGTAGGGAAGATGGCAGGGCAAAAGAAGCAAAGGCCAAGGTGCCCAGGGCTAAGGGTGTTGTCAGGGCAGGTACCCAATTATGGGGAGACAGGCGCATGAGCAGCAGTTGGGTAAAGCTGGCACACCAGCTGAGAAAACACAGGGACTCATAAAGATTGCTCACTGGAAAGTGACCCGTATCCAGCCAGCGGTGCAGCAATAGGGCTGCCAGGAAAAGGTTGGCCCCTGCAACCAAGGTGGTGCTCACCCGTTGCAACCGATCCCTGACCATGAGACCCCAAAAGGCCATGGGTAGGGCCAGAAGAAACAACACCAGGGCAGACCACCCCAAGGCGGCCATTAGATCCGTGGCTGGCAAGAGAGCACCCGGCACACCCATACTTTTAAGCAGCCCCAATGGTAGACTCCCCTTCCTGCTTCTTAGCGGCTGGATCGGTAAAGCAGAGCCAGACCTGCCGTGAGGCCAATGGCAACCGGTATCCAGGCCGAGAGATAGGGGGGGAGGATTCCCTGGACACCAAGGGAGCTAAAGACAAAGAAGAGGATGTAATAGCCAAAGATCACCATGAGGCTGATGCCAAAGCCTTTGCTGCGCCCCCGTGTTTTGCCTGTGGACTGGGCCCCAATGCTGGCACCCACCAGGGCAAATACCAGACAGCTGAGTGGAACGGAAAACTTTTCCTGAAAACGGACCCTCAGCTTGCGGGCCGCCTGCAGATTCCCGGTTCGCTCCAGGAGTGCCTGGGCCATGTAGGTTTGGGCCGCAGTCATGTCGGCAGAATCGGTGGGCACCTCAGCCAGGCGCAAAGGAGTGTCATCAATTGGATACAATTGCTCCTCAAACCTGAGCTGGGACTGGTTCTGTCCCCCATTGGGCAGGGAGGTGGTGTGGCCATCACGGAACAACCAGCTGCCCTGGTCCGGATCAAAGTGAGCTTCACGGGCCTGCACCACCTGCAACATGCCAGGGCGACTCATGTCCAGCACAGTGATGCCTTGCAGGTGACCATCCTGGGCCTGACGGGCATAGAAGAGTTGTGCCAGACCATGGTGAGATCCACCACTCTCCTTGGGGATCTGGGCAAAATGGGGATAGATGATGTGCTCACCACTGCTTTTGGCCACAGAGCGGCCCAAGGCAGTCTGCAAGATCACAAAGGAGCTGTAGTTGCTTGTGGGCACCACTAGATCACTGACCATAAAGCTGGCCAGGCTGAAGACCAGGCCCAACACCACTGCCGGTAGCACATAGCGCCGGGTGGATACACCAACACTGCGCAGGGCAGTAATCTCATTGCCACTGGCCAGTTTGCTGTAGGTGAGCAATGTGCCCAGGAGCATGGCCATGGGAAAGGCATAGACCAGAAAGCCTGGTAGCTGCAGGATGAGCACCTGAATGGCTGCTCCAACGGGTAGGCCCCTTTCCACCACCCGGCGCACCAGGTCAAATAGGGCACCACCTGTCACCAGCAACAAGGTGAAGATGGCCACGCCAAACAGTAGTGGACCTAGGAGCTCGCCATAGAGCCAGCGATCCAGAAGGCTCAGACGTCGATCCACAGGGGGCAGAGAAACTCTTTAGAGGGTAAAACGCTCGCCCAGGTAATACCGCTTGACCAATGGATCACAGGCTACAGCTTGAGAAGAACCAGATGCCAGGACAGCACCTTTGTTAAGGATATAGGCGCGATCAGTGATGGATAGGGTTTCCCGCACGTTGTGATCCGTTATCAGCAATCCCACCTGCTGCTCCTTAAGGTGCAGGATCAGGGCTTGCAAATCGTGCACGGCCAGGGGGTCCACTCCAGCAAAAGGCTCATCCAGCAGCAAATAGCGAGGGCCATGGGTGCCTACTGCCAGGGCCCTGGCCACCTCGGTGCGGCGCCGTTCACCACCGGAGAGTTGAACACCGCGTCGCTGCAGAAAGGGTTCCAGGTGGAACTCTGCAATTAATTGATTGAGCCGTTGGTGACGCTCAGGGGTAGAGAGCTGGGATTGTTCCAGGGTGAGCAGCAGGTTATCCCGCACGGTGATGGAGCGGAACACACTGGCCTCCTGGGGTAAATAGCCCAAGCCAAGGCGGGCTCTCTGGCACATGGTGAGCCCTGTAATCAAGCGCCCGTCCAAAAGGACGGTGCCCTCATCGGGTTGCAGCTGGCCAGTAATTAAATTAAACGTGGTGGTTTTGCCCGCTCCATTGGGTCCCAGAAGACCCACCACCTCACCAGGTTTCAGACACATCTCCAGGGAGTGAATCAACTGACGCCCTGCGATTTTCAAGCTGACGCCCTTGAGCTCCAGACTCATGGAGTCAGCACCTGCTGGGTGGGGGGAGACAGGTTATAGGTGCTGTGCACCTGCTCACCGGGTTTGGGCTCCACGGTCAGGGTTTGAGAGTCTGCTGCGTAGATGAGCCGCTCACCATGGATGCGGTTGCCCCCTGTTTGAATCACCTCCACACCACCGCTGAGAATCAACCGTCGCTCCCGGGTGAAGTACTGGGCCTGGGCAGCAGTGGCTGTTAGGTTATAGGCAGGATAGGTGATTTGCACCTGTCCTGATGCTGTGAGGATACCTTTTTCCTCATCCATCTCTTGCCGGTCGGAGCGAATGTTGATCCGGCTATCCCCCTGGGGGGACCGCAGATCTTGTAGATCAGGTTCGGTGTTGGTGGTCTGGGCCAGGAGCAGCAGGGGAACCCTAGGTTGACTAGGGGTCTGGGCTTTGGCCATCCAGGTGGTGCTGCCAGTGAGGACCATCACCAATACAAACCAGGAAGTTGTCCCTAAACAGGACAGATTGATCACCACAAGTATTTGTGAGGGCCTGGGTGACTAGTCTGCCTTACGGGGGGCACACCAGCAAGCGGGGGTTGCAGCCGTGGTGGCGGGGGAGCTGTTCCCCCATCAGACCCCTGTAGAAACTGGAGCCAATGTTGGCCTTGCTGCCGCAAATACCCTAGATCCACTGCCCCATCCAGCCCATGGTCGCAGCGGTAGAGACGAGCCAGGGTCTCACCCCAGAGCAATGTGGCACCCCGGCGGTTACCCCTTTGCCAATGGACCATGGCCACAGCAATTTGCACCAGAGCCTGAAGAGAACGACGACGGGGCTCCAGGCTTTCTTGCCAGAGGACCTCTAAGGCATCGTGGCAGGGGTACCAGTCCTCCTGCTCAAAGAGGAGCAATGCTGCAGGGAGACCAGGATCTGGATGGGCCGCCATAAAGAAGCAACAGGAAAGAATCTAGCGTTTTACAGGCTTACGGCTGGCCAGCTTCCGCAGGCGAATGGAGGCGGGAGTCACCTCCAACAGCTCATCAGGGCCGATGTAGCCCAAGGCCCTCTCCAAGGTAATATCCACAGGGGTTTGTAAGGTGTCCAGCTCTTCTGCACCGGCTGAACGCATGTTGGTGAGCTGCTTGTTTTTGCAGACGTTGATTTCCAAGTCTTGGGGTCGTGTGTGCTCACCCACAATCATTCCCCTATAGACCTTGGTGCCCGGGCGAATAAAGAATTGGCCCCGATCTTCTGCATTTTTGAGGGCATAGAAGGTGGCCACACCCGTCTCAAAAGCAATCAGTACACCGGCCCGGCGCACTGGCAAATCCCCATTCATCTTGCGGTAATCCAGTAATGAATGGCTCATCAAGCCTTCTCCCCGGGTCATGGGGATAAAATCACTGCGGAAGCCCACCAGTCCTCGAGAGGGGACAGTGAAACTCAACTGGCAGCGGCCATCACTAGAAGTGGCCATGTTCTGCATTTCCCCCTTACAAGTGCCCAGGCGCTCAATACAACGACCCACGGCCTCCCCTGGCACATCCAATACCAGGGTCTCATAGGGTTCACAGATGTGCCCGTTAATGCTGCGGAAGATCACCTGGGGTTGGGAGACCTGGAACTCATAGCCCTCTCGCCGCATGGTCTCAATCAATATGCCCAGGTGGAGCTCCCCTCGACCACAAACCGTGAAGCGATCTGTAGAGTCCATCTCTTCCACCCGTAGGGCCACATTGGTGAGCAGCTCCTTATTCAGACGATCCCGCAGCTGACGGCTTGTGACGAACTTGCCTTCTTGTCCAGCAAATGGGGAGTCATTGACCATGAAGGTCATCTGTAGGGTGGGCTCATCCACCTTGATGAGGGGCAAGGCCGTGGGGTTGCGGCTATCACCACAGGCAATGGTGTCGCCAATGTTGACCGCATCAAAGCCAGCCACCGCGACCATATCCCCGGCAGCAGCGGTCTGCACGTCCAAGCGTTTCAAGCCTTGAAAACCCAAGAGCTTGCTGATGCGACCCCGTTTGATGGTGCCATCACTGCGGAGCAAAGCGGCTTGCTGCCCTGCATTGATGGTGCCATTGTGGATGCGGCCAATGGCGATGGTACCCAGAAAATCGCTGTAATCTAGGGTGGTCACCTGCAGCTGCAGAGGCTTGCTGGGATCACCCACCGGTGGTGGAGTGTGGCGGAGAATGGCTTCAAACAGGGGCTGAAGCGTGGTGCTATCGCTGGCCAAGTCAACCTTGGCAAAGCCCCCCAGCCCACTGCCAAAAAGACAGGGAAAATCGCACTGGTCATCATCGGCCCCCAGATCTAAAAAAAGATCCAGCACCTTATCCACAGCCACATCTGGGTTGGCCTGGGGTCGGTCAATTTTGTTGATAAAGACAATGGGTCTTAGGCCCTTCTCCAGAGCTTTTTTGAGAACAAAGCGGGTCTGGGGCATGGGGCCTTCATTGGCGTCCACCACCAGCAAACAGCCATCCACCATGCCCAACACCCGTTCCACCTCCCCGCCAAAGTCTGCATGGCCTGGGGTATCGACAATGTTGATGTGGGTCTCTCCGTACTGCACCGCGGTGTTCTTGGCCAGGATGGTGATGCCCCGCTCTCGCTCCAGCTCGTTGCTGTCCATCACACAACTGGGTATAGCTTCCCCCTGGCGAAAAATTCCTGATTGGGCCAGCAAGGCATCCACCAGGGTGGTCTTGCCATGGTCCACATGGGCAATGATGGCGATGTTACGGATAGAACGGCTCATGGGTGAGTGAAGAGGTGAGTCCTTATGTTGGGATGTTGTGGCACCTTATGTTGTGGCATTGAAGCGGCGGGCCTGCTCAAACAGTTCCAGTGCCTGAATGCTCCCTTCCCAACGCCAGTGCCATGGTTCATAGGCCACCCCTTGGTGGTTATGGGCTGGGAAGGACAAACGGAAGTGATAACGGTGTGCATGCTGCTGCAACCAGGCAAAGGCATCACTCTTCTCAAAGTCTGGCTCCAGATCCAGCTCAGGATGGTAGGCATCCCCCAGATCCAGGGCATAGCCAGTGTGGTGTTCGGAATATCCTGGCGGTGCACTGACCTGGGCCCGCTCCTCCGGCTGTTGACCCCGCTCCACCATCACCGGGAAAAACAAGTTGTGCTGGGTCTCTTGATCCCGGAAGGCGCTCAGCAGCTGCAGCCTTACCCCATCAGCAGCTGCAGCCTTCTGCATGGCCAAAAATCCCGCTGCCGCATCACCATGGAGCCGATGACCGGGAGCCACCTCCACCAGATCCCCCTCCTGGGCAATGGGGTAGGAGAAGTGTCCCAGGAGACGACCATCAGCCCCTGGCTGGGGTAGGGGGGCAACCAAAGAAGGGGAAAAAGAGTACATGTCCTGGTTGAGGCGCAGGAAAACCGCCACCCCCATAACACTAATGCTGGCCAGAAGAGTCACCAAGACCAATGGACCACCCCACTGGGGTGGGGCAGATGGGGTCAGACGGCGAGCAACGGGTATTTCATCCAACTGGGTGTTCACCTCTAACAGGCTGACTGTGTCCTACATCATTGCGCTGAGACCACTCCTTGCAACCCTTGCCCATGGACCATAGCCAGGGGTTGTAGATTCAGAACACCACGTCTGCCCAGTCTTCAGGAGAACCGTAAATGCTGCGCGTTGCCGTTGTTGGTGGAGGCCCCAGTGGGTCCTGTGCTGCGGAAGTACTGGCCAAAGCTGGAATCCAAACCTGGCTGTTTGAACGCAAGCTGGACAATGCCAAGCCCTGCGGTGGTGCTATTCCCCTCTGCATGGTGGAAGAGTTTGACCTGCCGGATCACATCATTGACCGCAAGGTTCGCAACATGAAGATGATTTCCCCTTCCAACAAGGAGGTGGATATTCGCCTAGATCCCCTGGGTTATCGGCAGGATGAATTTATTGGCATGTGCCGCCGGGAGGTGTTTGATGCCTTTCTGCGCAACCGGGCTGCAGACCATGGCACTAAGCTGATCCATGGCCTTGTGCAGACCATCACCACCGGCCCCCAGCGCAAAGGTCCTTACACCATCCATTATGTGGACCACGGCCACGGTGTCAAGGGGGATGCCCATACCTTGGAGGTGGACTACATCATTGGCGCCGATGGGGCCAATTCCCGGGTGGCCAAGGCCATGGATGCGGGAGATTACAACGTTGCCATTGCCTTCCAAGAGAGGCTGCGCCTGCCCAAGCAGGAAATGGCCTACTACGAAGATTTGGCGGAGATGTACGTGGGGAGTGATGTCTCTCCTGATTTTTATGGCTGGGTGTTTCCCAAGTACGACCACGTGGCTGTGGGAACTGGCACCATGCAAGAGAACCAATCCCTGATCAAAGGTCTGCAGCGGGGCATTCGTCACCGGGCCAGTAAGCGTCTTTTCCGGGGTGAGGTGATCAAAGTGGAGGCCCATCCCATTCCAGAGCATCCCCGTCCCCGCCGGGTGGTGCAACAGATGGCCTTGGTGGGGGATGCTGCCGGGTATGTGACCAAGAGTTCTGGGGAGGGCATTTACTTTGCTGCCAAGAGCGGTCGCATGTGTGCAGAGGCCCTGGTGAAGGTGAGCGGGCAAGGCAGCC
Source organism: Synechococcus sp. PNGco_S_binSS4 (assembly GCA_007571085.1). GTDB lineage: Bacteria > Cyanobacteriota > Cyanobacteriia > PCC-6307 > Cyanobiaceae > Synechococcus_B. Next base: position 14,181 of record RKSC01000101.1, on the reverse strand, counting down.
ATATCCCCAGCGCCCGAGAGATGAAACAGGCCTATGTCCGCCAGTGGGATCGCCGCTATGGCACCACTTATAAGGTGTTGGAAATTCTCCAAACTCTTTTCTATTCCAGCGATGCCGCCCGGGAGGCCTTTGTGGAAATGTGCGGTGACCAGGACGTGCAGCGCCTCACCTTTGATAGCTACCTCTACAAAAGGGTTGTGCCCATGAACCCTTGGCAGCAAATCAAGCTCACCCTCCTGACCATGGCTAGCCTGGTGCGGGGCCAGGCCCTAGCACCTTTTAGGTACCAGCCGGTGGACAGTGCAGTGGGTCGCTCCCAGGAGGATTTTCTAGACCCTGGTGCAGTGCAGGTGGAGATGACGCCACCCGGTGGTGGCCAATCACCTGCTTCTCAACCTGAAAGCCGGGAGAAATCTGCAATGACCAGGGCCTGATTGCGCAGCAGGGCCAACAGATTGAGCCGGTTACGGCGCACATCTGGGTCAGGAGCCATGACCATCACACTGTTATCCCCATCAAAAAAGTCCTCTAGTTGGGGTGCCAACCTGCCCAGACCAGCCAGTAGGTCCTGGTGGTTGGCCTGAGTCTTGGTTGTGGTGAGGGGAGCCATGGCCTCCAAAGACTCCAACACCCTGGCTTCCACTGGAGAGCTAAACAGACTGGTGTCCACGCAGGCTTGGGGTTGGCACTGCTCAGGTGGCAGGTCCCCCTTGTCTGCCAGGCGAGCAGCCCGCTGCACCACCGCTTGGATGGGAGCCAGCTGGCCGGAGCGGCGCAGCTGCTGTAGTAGCCGTCCACGGCAAACCACATCCACTGGATCTTGAAGTAGGCGCCGGGGTTCCTGCTCCTCCCCTGCCACGGCATCAATGATGTCGTAATCCAGTGCCAGCTCTGCCAGTAGGGTGCCCAACCGCTGGTGGAGAAAGGCCAGCAGATCCGCCAGTAGGCTAGAGGGATTCACCTTCAAAGGGGGAAAATCCTGGGCTGCCTGGTTGCAGGCCGCCTCCAGTAAGGCCACCAGGTTGAGTGACCAGCCGCAGTCCACAAGGATCTGCAGCAACCCATTGCCGGAGCGCCGCAGGGCCAAAGGATCAGAAGAGCCGCTGGGCCGCTGACCACTGGCAAAGATGGATACCAACAGCTCTAACCGCTCACTTAAGGCCAGAACCCTTCCCAGCCCTGAGGTGGGTAAGGGATCATCAGCACCACGGGGCAAATAATGCTCAGCAATGGCCTTAGCCACTTGGGGACTTTCCCCAGATGCCATGGCGTACTTTGCCCCCATCACCCCCTGGAGTTCCGGGAACTCTCCCACCATCTGGGTCACCAGATCCGCTTTGCACAGTAGTGCTGCACGGCAGAGTGCCTGGTGATTCAGCTGAAGGGTGCTATTTTGCCCCTGGAGGGCTGTGGCCATGGCCTCTGCTTGGCGCACCAAACGGTCAGTTCGCGTTCTCAAGGAGCCCAACCCCGCCGCAAAGGTGACCCCCTCAAGACGGGGTAGATAGGCCTCCAGGGGTTGGGAGCGGTCCTGGTCATAGAAAAAGGCCCCATCAGCGAGCCGAGCCCGCAGCACCCGCTCATTACCTTGGGTGATCAGATCAGCATCTGCAAATGGACTGGCATTGGTGATGGCCAGGAAGTGGGGATCCAGCACCCCGTGGGCATCTAGGGCCAAGGGATCACCTGCGGTCTTAAACAAAGGGATATAGCGCTGGTGCACCACCATCTCTGTGGTACTCACCTCCGCCGGTAGGGACAGAAAACGCTCCTCCAGGCGACCAACGATTAACCCCGGTGCTTCCACCAGATCCGTGAGCTCTTCCAACAGGTCTGTTTTGAGCTGGGGTACGGCACCCAGCTCAGCAGCCTTGCTCTCAATGAGATGGCGGATAAGGTCCTGCCGTTGCTGGCGGTGGGGAATAATCCCCGCCTTCTGAAGGCTGGCCTCATAGGCATCAGCCGTAGCAATGGGCAGAGGATCAGAACGCCAACCACGGCGCAGGCCGTAGGAGCTGGCTTGGGCGCTGACCAGGGGACTGGTGTGCTCTAGCTGCACTGGCAGCAGCTGGTCGTCCAGCAGGGCCACTAGCCAGCGAATGGGTCGACTAAAGCGCTGGGTTCCGGTTCCCCAGCGCATGAGCCGTTTGCCCTGGATGGCGCCAATCCACTGGGGAATGGACTCCTGTAGCAATGCCCCTGTTGCCTGGCCCGGCTGCAACACCTTGGCAAAAACAAATTCCCCTTTTGGTGTGGTGCGCCTGGTCAAGTCCTTAACCGCCAGACCACAGCGCTGGGCAAAACCTTGTGCCGCAGCGGTGGGCTTACCCCCATGAAAAGCCTGGTGCACCGGTGGCCCCTTGCGCTCCACCACCAGGTCCTGCTGCCGTGGTGGAAGGTTCTGCACCAGCACCCCCAGGCGGCGAGGTGTGGTAAACCCCTGCCAGGGCAAGCTACCAAAACGCCAGTCTTGTAAGGAGGTGGTGATCAACTGCCCCAGCTGGGGCAGTGCTGCCGCGCAAAACGCTGCCGGCAGTTCCTCGGTGCCAATTTCTAGGAGTAGGGAAGCCACACATCCACAACGGGATCCACTGAACTTTATGGCCACTGGCACCACTGGCGGATTTCTGCTTAGGCTTGCAAGCCAATTAGGGCACCATCTGCTTGACTTCCCCCCAGCTCCACCCCAGCACCATTGATGCCGTCAGGGAGCGGGCTGACATCGTGGATGTGGTCTCTGAGCATGTGGTGCTCAAAAAGCGGGGACGGGAGTTTGTAGGTCTCTGCCCCTTCCATGAGGACAAGTCGCCGTCCATGACGGTGTCACCTGCTAAGGGGCTCTACTACTGCTTCTCCTGTGGTGCTGGTGGCCACAGCATCAAATTTCTCATGGAGCTGCAGCAGAGCAGTTTCACTGAGGTGGTTCTCCAGCTAGCCCAACGCTATCGGCTGCCGGTTCAAACCCTCTCCAACACCCACCGGGATCGGCTACAGCAAACCATCGCCCATCGGGAACAGCTCTATGGGCTCCTCAACTTGGCCAAGGGGTGGTTCCAGGCCAATCTGCACAAACCCCAGGGGGAGCAGGCCATGGCCTATCTCAAACAGCGGGGTCTCAGTGGGGCCACCATGGAGCAATTCCAATTGGGTTATGCCCCAGGGGATTGGGATGCCCTGCTGTGCCATTTGCAGCAGGTGGAGGGTGCCACAGCTGTGGCACTGGAAGCTGCAGGTCTGGTGATTTCCCGGGAAGGGGGAGGAGGCCATTACGACCGCTTTCGGGAGCGGTTGATGATTCCCATTCGGGATAAGTTGGGCCGGGTGGTGGGCTTTGGTGGCCGCAGCCTGGATGACCGTGGGCCAAAGTACATCAATTCCCCAGAAACAGCTGTCTTTGATAAAGGAAAACTACTTTTTGGCCTAGACATGGCTGCCAACGCCATTCGTCAGGCTGATCTGGCGGTGGTGGTGGAGGGCTACTTTGACGTCATGGCCCTTCACAGTGCCGGGGTGCGCAACAGCGTAGCGGCTCTGGGCACAGCCCTCAGCTCTTGGCAGATCACCCAGCTCTGTCGTGCCTCCAGTAGCAAGCGCATTGTTTTCAACTTTGACGGGGACCATGCCGGTGCCCGGGCCACCCAGCGGGCCATTCAGGAGGTGGAGCAACTGGCCCTGCAGGGTCAGTTGGAACTGCGGGTGTTATCACTGCCTCCTGGTGAAGACCCTGACGACTATCTGCGTCAGCACGGCAGCAGCAACTATGGCCAACACCTGGCTGCTGCTCCCCTCTGGTTGGACTGGCAGATCCAGCAGGAATTGAAGGACTCTGATCTGAGCCGCAATGACCACTTCCAGAAAGCCTTCCAGGCCATGGTGGACCTGCTGGGTAAGCTGCCCCCCACTGCTGTGCGCAGCCGCTATGTGCAGCAGGTGGCAGAGCTGCTCGCCCGTGGCCAACCACGTCTGGCACTTCAACTGGAGGAGGACCTACGTCAACAGGTCAAGGGTCAGCGGTGGCATGGTCGCTCCAGCCGCTATGCATCACCGGGTGAGGCCAGTGCCCGCACCAACGCTGAGGGGCGCCTCCTGCAGCTGTATCTGCTTTGTCCTGAACACCGCCTGGCCATTCGCCATGCCCTACGGCAGCGGGACTTGGGCTTCACCATGGCCACCCATCGGCGGCTTTGGGCAGCTATCACCACGGTGGAAGGGAATCACTTGGGGCCCATGGGTCCATGGTCCCAGGCCGGGAGTGGGCCATCAGCTTCAGAAGACACAGCCCGGGCTCTAGCAGAGCTGGATCTGCTCCACCTGCTCATAGGTCACCTCTCAGTGGACCATGCCATTGATCTGCAACCCCACCTCACCGCCCTCCTGGAGCCCAGCGAAACCGCCCTGGCGGACCTGAACCAACCCCTGGCCACCATGGAGGCTGCCACTGCTCTCCTGGAGCGGCAGCGCAGTATCAGACGCTGCCGCCACCTTCTAGATTCCTGGGGTGCTCAACCCATTGCAGGGAAAGACGAGGACAAGTCCCATGTCCTTGCCACCCAGGTGAATCAAGATGCTCTACATCTACAGGAGCTTTATTACACGGAGCGCCGCCATATGTCTGTTTTAGATCAGGAGCGCTGTGGGACTAATTCTAAGATGCCCCTTAATTCACCCCAGCCATGAGCACTTGGGCCAGATGGTGGCTGGCGGTCTGGGCCCCTGTTCTATCCAGGGGACCTTGGTGTGGGGGCAGAAGAGGATCAGAAAGATGCCAGTCCCCCACCTGTAGCTGGTTGGGGCTGATCAGCCGGTGGAAACCATGGCGCTGCACACCACTCTGCAGGGCAGCTGCTTCGGCAAAGCCCTGTCGTTCCACCAAGATCACCCCACAGCCATGACCTAGGGCTTCACAGATGGTGCTAAAGCCTGGTTTGGTGAGCACCCGGCTACAGAGGGGCATCAGCTGTTGAGGTTGCCATGGGGGCTGGAGGGGCTTAATGGCAGCAGTTTTAGGGAAGCTGTTACCAAAACACAAAAGGGTCCACTGGCCATGGCCCACTTCTGCTGCTGGGGTGGTTAAGGGTAGGTGAAGTCCACCAAAACAGCTGAGTAGGGTGTGCTGGGGGGGTGTTTGTAGATCTAGGGAACGGCGCCACTGCTCTACCAGGGCCTCTGGCGGTGGCGGGTCAAGCACCAAGCCCAGGGAAACCTCAGGCAGACCCCAATCCATGGCCAGGCCCATGGGCATTCGCAGCAAGCCCTGGGCTCGCCGGTAAATGGCCCCATAGGCCCCGGCCCGCCCTTGAAACCAACCGCCCCAGGCAGAGTAAATGTCGTCCCAGCCAAAATTACCCCCCAGCCAGACGGGACAGGACAGTTGCTCCGCCAGCAATACTGCTGCCCAGGGAATATCCCCATAGATCAGCAATGGTCCATCCTGCTGGGCTAGCCATGTGGCTTCCTGGTGGATCAAGGCAGGCAAATCCTGATCCAGCTGTTGCAATGCCTGTCTTGTGGCCCCCCGGTTAATGGTGATGGCGTCCTGCTGCAGTGCCCCCACATCCCAGCCCACCTGGCGCTGCCGGTGGGGAACCCCTTGCAAGCGACCATCCAGAAACCAAGCAGGTAGGGCTGAGCTGAGCACCAGCTCCACCTGGGGATGGTCTAGGGCCAGGCTTCTAAAAATTGCACAGGTGCGGGCCCCATGGCCAAAGCCATGGGCGCTGACACAGGCATAAAGCAGCATGGTGCCTGCTCCTAAGGGACTACCCCACTAGTGGTGCCGTAGAGGCAGTGGTGCCACCGTAGGTTGGCTTCCGGATCAAACCAGCACTGAGCAGCCCAGAGGAGTTGGTTGCCTTCCAGGTGCACCATGGCAAAGTGGCGCAGGGGGCAACCCCCCTGGTCCTGGCCATGGCGAGGCACGGCAGCGGCATTGAGATAGGCTGTATTTTGACGGTCTTGGAGAAAGGAGCGGCGCCAGCCACCACCCCTAAGTCGGTGGTGCATGTGGCCAAAGACCACCAGGGGCAGGGGGCGGTGCCGGCGGATTCGGGCAATGGCGGCGGCCAAGTCCAGATCACCCCAATCCCGGGCGGGGCGGCACCAGTCCCGGCCACAGGGATCCTTAGCTTCACTGCCTAGGCCAGTGGGACCCACATGGGCCAGAAGCACCAGGGGAACCTGAGCAGGCACTGCCCCAGCAGCTGTGGTGATGCGGGCAATGGAATCCTCCAGGGGAACAGGACCCCAGGTGGAACGCACCGCAGCTGAGAGAACGTAGCCTCCGCCCGAGCTGGCGGGGCGACCACCCACAACAGCCAATCCGGGAGGGTCCAGATGCCTTAGGCCCCAGCCGCAATGCACATCCCCCAGGGCAATCAATTGGCGGCGCAACACCACACCATCGGGGTCCCGTGCGGCATCGTGGTTACCCAACACACAAGCCACAGGGTGGGGAAGATTGGCCACCAGGCGGCTGATTCGATCTTCCCCCTCCCCCAGATCACCCACCATCAGCACCACATCTGGAGCCAGTCGTTCCAGGATCAGCTCGTCAATGGAGTCCCAGAGACCGTGTAAGTCCCCGGCAATGGCAATTCGTGTTGGGCAACAGCCCATGCAAGACTTCGTTAGGCTTAAGTATCTTGCCTAGTTTTTCCATTGTGTTCGCTGCTGCACCACTGCTGGAAGAGTTGCCCACCGTAGGCCATGGTCCCAGTCAGGCAGAGCTCCCTGCAGCCATTGCAGAGTTACGAGAGCGCAGGGGAGCTGTTATTTTAGCTCACTACTATCAGGAACCTGAGATCCAGGACATTGCTGATTTCATTGGCGACTCCCTGGAGCTATCCCGGCGAGCAGCAGAAACCGATGCCCGGGTGATCGTATTCTGCGGGGTTCACTTCATGGCGGAGACCGCCAAAATCCTCAACCCTTCTCGCTTGGTGCTGCTTCCTGATTTAGAGGCGGGCTGCTCCTTGGCGGAGAGCTGCCCCCCTGAGGCATTTGCAGCCTTCCGGGCCCAGTATCCTGACCACCTGGTGGTGAGCTACATCAACACCTCGGCAGCCATCAAGGCCCAGAGTGATTTGATCTGCACCAGTAGCAATGCTGTGGATCTGGTGAGCCAGCTGCCGGAGGATCAGCCCATCCTCTTTGCACCGGATCGCAATCTAGGCCGCTGGGTACAGAAGAAGAGTGGTCGTCCCATGGTGCTCTGGCCCGGAAGCTGCATTGTCCATGAAACCTTCAGCGAGGCCACGGTTCTGGCCCTCAAGCAGTCTCATCCAGAGGCAGAGGTTATTGCCCATCCGGAGTGTGAGGAAAACCTCCTGGACCTGGCTGATTTCATTGGCTCCACCAGTCGCTTGCTCAGCCACAGCTGCTCTGCGGATGCTCCAGCTTTTATTGTCTTAACGGAGCCTGGCATTCTGCACCAAATGCGCCGATCCGTACCAGGCAAAACCTTTCTGGAAGTGCCAGGCCTGGATGGGTGCAGTTGCAATGCCTGTCCCCATATGCGTCGCAACAGCTTGGCCAAGCTTTGGCTCTGCCTCAAAAATCAAAACCCCCGCATTGAAATTCCTGAGCACCTTCGTCAGCGGGCTTTGCTGCCCATTCAGAGAATGCTGGCCATGAGCCACTGAGTGGTTCGTTATTCCAAGTTTTTCTAGCAAGTTGCTTTCTACAGGTCACTTTCTACAGGCTACTCTCTAACAGCTTACCTTCTAATGGGTTACTAATGATACATCCCCTTGTGCAGTCGGTCATCCCCTGGGGAAAAAGCCCTGCCAGAATAGAAACAACTTCAGTGAACGACCCATTTTAAGATTTCATGCTTGTCAAGACCATTATTGCTGACCTTCTCTGGGAAGTGGAATTTTTGCAAGGTCGCTGGACCAGGGCCCAATGGGATTGGCAGAACCTGAATCACCAGGTTCTGCACCATCGCCTGCAGGGGGAATTGCAGGATCTACGCTGCCGTGTGGAGCATGTGGAGGGAATTGCCCAATCCTTACTAAGCACCGCAGGCAGCGAAACCATTAAGCTTAGCCTGCTTCAGGCCATTTGCAGAGGCATTCTGGCCCAAGACAACAGCCCTTGCCCCATGGAAAGCTACGCCACCTAGCTGTCACCATCTGCCACCCTGGGGCGATTCCCCTCACCCCGGCTCAGTTCCTGATCTATCAGCAGGAGAGCTGCGGGGTTCTCACCAGCCAGGCGCACCCGGCTCATCACATGGGCCGCTTGGGCTTCTGCCTCCGTCTGCTGTTGAATGACGCTGTCAAGAAAAACGGAGGTGATGTAGTCACCGGCCCTCTCAGCCATGGAATAGATCTGTTGGGCTGAAGCCGTTACTGCCACCTCATTGTCAAAAATAAATTGGGTCACAGCTTCCACACTGTCCCAGGTGCTGGTGTTGGGTTGCAGGGTGGCCAGATCAATGGCTTGACCCCGATCAATGAGGTGGTCTGCCACCTTACAGGCGTGCTGGTGTTCGCTCAAGGCCTCTTGGCGGGCAAATTCAGCAAATCCTTTCCAATCCCGCTCTGCGAACCAAATTGCTAGACGGAAGTAGTCATAGCTAGCTTGTAGTTCCATCTGCAGATGGAGCTGCAGATGGCTGAGAACATCAGGGGCCAGAGGGCGGGGAACAGGACGGCGCAGCTGGGCTGACGGATTGGCAACCGCTAGAGCTTCCGTGGTGGGTGTTGTGGTCATGACTCAATGGCCTTCACTTGGAGATTAGATTGCCTGGTGAGGCTCTAAGGCAAATCATAATGGAACATGGATTGGTAGCAAAGATCACATGGATCTTGTAACAAAAGTCACGCCTCAAGGGATCCCAGGGATTCCGCCCAGGCTTTCCCTATGGAGACTAGGACCCATTCCCTCCCCGGTTAGATCCTTGAAACCGATCACCTCAGCCCAGCGGAAGAAGGACAAAAAAGGCTGCAAGCGGTCCAAGTGCAGCAAATGGAAAGGTGGGTCATGCCGCTGTGGTCGCGAGTAGGCCAATACCCAGCCCTAGCAGGCTTCCCGGGCAAGATCCAAAAGGCGCGGCGACACCCTTGTTCCAGTTCCTGAGTCCACTTGCAAGAGTCTGGCTTGACGCGCTTTGCTGATGAGTCGAGTGGTGGTTACCCGGGTGGTACCTATCAGCTCAGCGATCCGCTCGTGACTGAGGCGGAACGACAAGGTGCACCAATCCCCACAGCGGCGCCCCAGACGGGACACCAACAAACCGAATAGGGCTTGGAGCCGCAATTCAGCTGTCTTGAAGTGGCGAATACGCAACAACTGAAGGGTCCACTCATTCACCGTACAAATGCCCACATCGCTGCTTTCCGGGTGAACCACGAAGCTCAAGCCGGTGAGTGCTTCAATGCAGACCCCTTCGCTACACAGGCGGTCTGTGGTGAGGCGGTCGCTTTGCTGCAGAAAGGCCAAGGTCATGCCCTGGGTTTCTTCACAGGGGCAAAGCACACGACCGACGCCGTCTAGAACCTCAATCTGCCTGGACTCACCAGCACTCACAGGATCCAGGAGCACCGTTTGACCAGCAGGCATCCGGATCACACCCCGGGGGATTTCCGGCATGGGTCTATAGAGCGGTGAAAGAGTCGCCACGATCTGATAAGGGTCATCTGAGATGGGAGCTTAGGGGCAAGCCCTGGTTTATTGCAAGCTATTCTCAATTAAACATAAATAATAGCGACTGGCTCTCAATAAGCCCCTTGATCTGTTGCAAAGGCTGTTACAAAACATGGTTGAGCAGTGGGGAATGGGGTGTCCCTCCTGCTCACATCACCGGGTGGACAGATGGTCTTACAGCCCTTGGAGCCAGGTCAGTAGGGATTGGCGATCATTAGGGGCCAATGCCAAATACCGTTCCTTGGACCTCCCAGCCTCCCCCCCGTGCCAGCGGATGGCCTCATCCACGGTGCGAGCCCGCCCGTCGTGGAGATAGCCAGCCTTACCGTTCACCCGCTGGGCTAGTCCCAGGCCCCAGAGGGGTGCTGTGCGCCATTCTGCTGAACTGGTTAAGCCCTGCTCAGCCACACCGTCATCTAGCCCAGGGCCCATGTCATGGACCAACAGATCTGTATAAGGCCAGATGGTTTGATCACGGATGGCAGCCACCACCAGGCTGGGATCTGTGCTGGTGCCATGACTAGGAGTATGGCAGGTGGCACATTCCAGGTTCCTAAATAGTGACTGGCCCTTAGCCACCACTGGATCTTGGACAGACCACCTTGTGGCTGGTGCACCCAGGCTCTGGTTATAGAACGTCACCGCCTTTACCTCTTCCCAGGGGATATCCGCCGGTTGCCCTGCCATGGTCTGGCTAGTGTGGGGCCCGGCCGGTGTGGTGAGACCCATGTCGTTGAGGTATGCCTCGACCGTTTGCTCCTGCACGGTGGCTGTCCCCGCCTTCCAGCCAAAGCGTCCCAGCTCCCGCCGCCCATCACCTCGATCCAGCCAAACAGGACGCCCTGAAATCCCATCCCCGTCTTGATCATCTGCATCGGCACCATCAAGGATTCTCTGCTCTGGAATGGCTTCCAGCAGGCCCAGGCCAATGAGAGGGGGTGGGGTTCGCAGGGATCGGTTCATCTCTGGCTCTTCCACAAATTGACCGTCAGGACCGATCAAGTCCACATGAACCCTTCGCAGTGACGGTTCACCTGCCACCTGGGGCTCCTCCTCCCATCTGAGGGCTACGGTGGCTTCTGGTTCATGGCCAAAGATGGCCTGGTCTTGGATTTGCCAACCCCAGTTGGGTACGGGCTTGCTGCCCCCAGCTTCTTGAAGGGCCACCCGCACCAGGGACATGCCCGGCACAGCAGACCCCCGGCCATTGCGCACATGGCAGGCCACACAGGAATTGGCGTTAAATAGGGGACCCAAGCCGGCCCCAGGGTGGGTGGCCAGGGGAACGTGGCTCCGCTCAAAGAGGGGATCACCCACATCATGGCGGGCAATCTCATCTTCAGTTAGGCCAGAGGCTGGTTTCTCCAGGGCCGCCGACGTGCGATTGAAAACCGTCATGGCCCCAGCAGCACGTTGGCTATCCTCAGAATAGGAAGGTATTTGCACAACAGCCACAAATAAGGCCATGACCAGGCCAGTGGCCACAAATAGGAGTAAGCGACGGTTCACCCCCGCCACAGCACCAGGTTCCATTGGTTTTGTGGACTTGGATTTGATCAGGATCATCAACCTAAAACTCAAAAACTGTCCAGTACACCAAGGGCACGGCTCATCAAGTGGAATGCGGATTCCGTGGCCGCAATGGTGGCCACCATGGATGTCGTCACCTCAGGGTCATCTAGGCGCTTGCTTAGCCGGGAGGGTAGGGCCTCAGCAGTCATCACACCCATGGACAAAGCTTCCGAGAGCTGCTGGGCCAGATCCCCATCTTTCGCGGCCAACAGTTGCTTCAAGCCCGTGTCCTCATAGACCCTTTGAGCACCGGAAACATTGGCAACAATGTCCACATTGGTGTTGCCGCTAAAGCGACTCTCTAGACCTTCCGGCCCATCCTCCAAAACAGCAGCCAATTTCTCCAGGTGCACCTCCTCCAAAGTGCCGATGATCCCCTCAACCATTTCCAGGACCGTGGCATCAGGATCCTCCATGAGCTGAGCACCAAAACCACTGTCTCCCATCCAGCTGTTCAGCAGCTGTTGAGCTGTTTCCTGGAAGGCTTCTCCCGCTAAACCCAGGTAGGTGTACTCCTGGGGGGTTAGGTCTGCAGCCCTGGGCAAGGTGTCCCCATCACCGTAGAGGATAAACTCAATGCCATGGAAGCCAATTGATGTGGTGCCCAGCTTGGCAAAGGTGTCTGCTGTAAAGGGATCTGTGGCCAGGGCCTGGTCCAACTCCAGGGTGCTAACAGGCCAGTCGTCCAGATCCCCATCTAGACCCTCCGTCGCTGCAGGACCAAAGGCCCAGCTTTCTGTTTTTTCCCAGAGGGGTCGGGTTTCAATCCACTGCTGACGGGCCGCAGCCAGGTGGGCTTCTGTGGGATTATCTGCCAGAGTTTGGAGTGCATCCTGGAGGGCTTCACTCTCCTGGGCCAGCACAGTATAGGATGGTAAAACTAGATCTTTAACAAAGGCCTTGCTCACCTGGGAAGGGGTGATACCACTGCCTTTAGAACAGGCAGCAAAAACAAAAGCCATCCCTGAAACTGAGGCCCAAAAACCTATCTTGGAGAGGAAGCGAAGGTTGAGCATTCTCATAGGAGCCATGGAAGTTTTAAAGTTGTTGTTGACATTGGCGAAGGCAAAGGCCAAAATACACCAATCATTGCACCAATCATTGAAGATTGAAGCTTTCAGAAATGGGTATCCAGACCAGGCCTGCCATGGTAATTCTCCACACTTCCCGCCAGTACTGCTGCCCAATTAGACTCTCTCAGGTTGACTTCAGTACAGATGGAGGTGATTTTTATAACATCAGCCTAAAGGTTCTGGCAGATGGGTAGTGCCCTGCTGTCTTCATCTACGGCAGCATTAGGGGTCTGACAGTTCCGAGAGAAACTACGGGACAAGTCCCCCTAACCTGAGTCCGTTGGGTAGGGAAAATTACTACTTTGGTGCTAGGATTGTGATCTGTTCCTAAGCTCATGTTGTGATCTGTTCCTAAGCTCATGGTCGTCCATTTTAATGAACCTCTGGCCATGCACTCCACCAGCCCTGGGCCAACAGCTATGGACCAACGCCAAGTATCTTCGCTTACTGCATAACCATGGGTTTTCTGTTAATTACATGGTGACCTTCTTATATTTATAGGCAATTGGGTAAAAGGGTCCCTAGGAGCTCCCCCAGCTGCAGATTTTTGGGCTCTAGGTGGTGTGGGCAAGCCACACCGCCAGTCCTAAGCAGCTTCTAGTCACTGAACAATTCAGGATTGGAGGTGGTGGGAAGAGGATGTTAGAGATCTGGATTCCCATCAGTTGATTCCCTGGTTAGGGCTTGGCGGATTTGCCGCAATTCGGCCAGCATCTCCATTAGCAATTCCTGGGTATTGGTCTGGGGGGCATTGAGAACAGCCACATTGACCCCTTTAATCCGCAACACATCCCGAGCAAAGCGGGCCACCTCCTGGGGGTGAAACAGCAGGGGATCTTTTTGATCCTGGCGGAACTCAGGATTCAGCTTACCCAGGTCAAAGGGAGGGTTAAGGGTATGGGGATCGGTGTTGGCATAGCGGTAGATGGAGGCCCGGGAGCGATTAAGGCAGTCTTGAACATCCTGGATGCCCATGAGGGCCTCTGGTGAAGGAGAATTGCTGGCCATGGGGCTGGAATTGGACAGATGGGTCTCGAAGGTGCGACAGTGTACAGCTGACCAGCTGGCTGGCTCCGTCATGGGGGCCACAGGGCTACTCCTGGTATCTTTCGCCAGCCCCCCAAGCAGAGGTGGACATGGTTTCCCACCGGTGGCTGGTGCGGGGTGGATTTATCCCACAGATTACCGCTGGAGTCTACACTTACCTAACCCTTATGTGGAGGATACTGGGCAAAGTGGAAGTCACCAGGGGAGGCTAGGGGCCCCACCTCACTGGCACAGGACACTGACCCCCCTGTGCCCAGCCCAACTGGGGGAACCAACTATGGACGGGTGATGATCTGCCGATTATGGGAAGGATGAACTGCACCAGGGTTGATCTAATCTACCTGGACTGGCCCTTCAACGCCAATACCAACTACCGCTGCGGCCATGGGCAGTAAAGCAGCAGGTGGCTAATTCAAGGACACCTGGACCATCAGCGATTTGGATGTGCCATAGATCAATATAATTGAAGCCAAGCATCCGGCCCTGCATCGTGTGCTGCTGGTCACCTGGGTTCACGGACCACTTGCCAAACCTTCAGCTTTTGTGCAGCCCCTGCAATTGCCTCAAGGGAGACCGGGGGCATGGAATATCTCAAGGCCAAGCTCCAAATCGCTGGCTGAGTAAATCAAAACCTAAAAAATGATTGACAACGTTGTCAATGCTGGGCCCATAGCCCATGGAGGTGTGGCGTGAAGAGATCCAGAAGTCACCTGTCTCGTTTATCAACTGTAAACCAAGTTAAGAGATGAAATTAACCCAGGGTTTGGCCTGATAGGAGGGTAGGAATTCATAGTGAAACATGCCTACTCCTTCCATGGCAATGGGTGGGAATTCCCTAGGG
>RKSC01000028.1 GCA_007571085.1 Synechococcus sp. PNGco_S_binSS4 | reverse complement strand
ACCAACCCGGCGGCTGATTCGTATCCTCACCAGCGAAGTGGAGCGGATCGCTGAGGATCTGCAAAATGGTGATGCCCACCTGGTCATCATTCGCAGTGCAAACAACGTGCTGCAGGGGGAAACTACCCTGCTGGTCTTTGCTGACGTGCGCCCCAACCTCCAGGTGCTGGAGGAGGGCCAGGTGCTGGCTTCCACAGTGGTGGTGGCTGATGAGCGCTCCATGGAAGATGTGAATCAGCGCCTTAACCTTCTCCTGGGCCGGGCCCGCAGCCGGGCCAGTCAGTTGGGAGCTGTGAACACACAGGTTGTCCTTGATAACGGAGCCATTGCTGATCTGATTCAGCGCTTGGTGGAACGGACAGATTCCTACGCCATCTTGGATATCTTCAGCCTGGAAGACAGTGAAACAGGGGATCCCCTGCACTTGGGTGTGCGCTGGCGGAAACCCTCTCTCAATGGTGACTCCCCAGGTGAACCACCAGAAGATGACCAGGGCTAGGTTGGGCTGGGCCATTGGCCTAGATCCCGGTCAGAGACGATGTGGCCTGGCCTGTAGTGATGCCAGCCAGCAGCAGGTGGCCTGGGGCCTGATCTGCACACCCCAGGACTGCTGGGACCGGCTGCGGCATTGGTGGCTCCACAACCAATCCACCTGCCTTTACCTGGGGGATGGCACCTTCTCCACCAGGTGGCGCACGGACCTGCTCACCTGGTGGCCTGCCCAAAATCTCCAGTTGGTGCCTGAGTCCTACACCAGCTTGGAAGCCCGTCGGCGCTACTGGCAGGTCTACCCACCCCAGGGCTGGCACCGCTGCCTACCGGAGGGCCTGCGCCAGCCCCCACGACCAGTGGACGACCTGGCTGCCCTGGTGATCCTTGAGCGGGGCTTGGGCCACTCCCTCATCTGCCACAGCAAGTGCCTTGGGTACCAGGCTCAAACCATGGCCCGCACCAGAAAGTTGTAGTCTCCACCCACCTCCAGTTGGTGGTCATAACCCAGGAGAAATCTGAGCAGGGCATCCTCAATCAAGGCACGACCCAAGCAGGGCTCAATTTGCAACTTGCCTTGCCGGAAGTGCCAATGGAAAACCCAGGCAAAGTCCCCAGCCCACACCTGTCCCCTGCACAGACCTAAGCGCAGGTCCTGATTGAGCACCTGGAGCCGGGCCGTTGTGGCGGGAAGCTGGGCCATTTCAGTGGGGGGACCTGGAGGTGCCGGGGAGCTGGAGCCCATTGAGAGCATTCATGGCTGCCATTAACCCATGGCTTTCCATTATGTGGATCCCCTGTGTCACCTCATGGAGAACCTGACCCAGAAGGGGGGCTTCTCCCGTACTAAAACGCCCCAAAACATGGTTGACCGTGGCCGCCTTGCGGGCCGCTGGATCCTGGCTGGGGGCACCAATGCCCACCCGTAAACGGGCAAAGGCTTGGGTCTTCAGGTGTTGGATGGTGCTGAGCAGACCCTTATGGCCCCCAGCACTTCCCCCCCCACGAAGCCGCAGGCGCCCTAGGGGCAGATCCATATCATCCACCACCACCAGGAGATTCTCCGGCCCCAGGTTGAACCAATGCAAGGCAGCAGCAATGGAACCACCACTGGCGTTCATGTAGGTCTGGGGCATGAGAAGCCGCAGCCCCCCCTGCTCACCCCCACTCACCTGGGCCACAAGGGCCCTGAGCTTGGGGTGATGGCGGAACATGGCCTGGTGCTCACTGGCCAAAGCTTCAACGGCCATGAAGCCCGCATTGTGCCGGGTCTTGGCATAGGTCTTGCCCGGATTGCCCAGGCCCACAACCAGGCGAAGGGCCATGGCCTTCTCCCCTATGGCAGCTGATGGTACCCGGGAACTCACCTCAGCCTTGACTTTCAAGGCCATGGTTTTCTTCAAGGCCGTGGTTTTCAAGGCCATGACCCTTTGAGCCAGGGTGCTCTGGGTTGGCAGCTGACTCATCAGCCAGCAGTGGGGCAGGGGCAGGGTTCAGGGGCTTTGTAGAGGAGCCGGTCCCCCTCTCCGGTCCACTGGCTTCTGCCATGACCGCGCTGCTGAACTCCTGTGATGCAGATTGAAATGCCTTCAGGGTTTTACCAAGGGTACGGCCCAGCTCTGGCAGCTTCTTAGGTCCAAACACCAGAAGACCAACCACAGCGATTACTGCCATTTCTGGCAAGCCCACACCAAACACACTCATGGCTCAATGGATGAGGAGAAAGGGTGAAGCCAGGCTAGGGGAATGGGGCCTGGCCTCCAAAAACCCAGTCAGCCCAAGCTGGTCCAGTCCACACTCACTCCATTGAGGAGCAGGGACTGGTTGTAGATCTGCAAAATGATGAGCAGGAATACGAAAAATAGGAGCATAAAAATTCCCATCACCGTTGTGGTGCCCCAGCCAGGCACCACTTTTCCGTATTCGGAGTTGAGGGGGCGCAGCAAATCTCCTAGACGGGTCCGTTGAGGCATGGGTGGCGACTCCAGGGCAGGGATTCAGGTGACTAGCCTAAATGCCCGCCCCAGTTGGTTGCGGCATCCTTTGCAGCCTGTGATGGAATGAGACTGCTTCTGACACTCTCCCCAGGACTCACCCTCAGTGTGGTGGTCCTGGTTGTGCTTATGGGCCTTACCGGTTTTGGCCTCTACACAGCCTTTGGTCCCCCCTCCCGGCAATTGACTGACCCATTTGATGAACATGAAGACTGACCCTGACCAGTACCGAGAGGAGTACTGACCAGCCCTGGACCCAGTCTCATAGGGGCACGGTGCGAATCTCCCACGGGCGCAACGCCATGGGCTCAGTGCCTGTTAAGGATTCCAGCCATTTAAGCCGGCCTCGCCAAGGGGCTAACTGCTGGAGGGTGACCTGGGCCTGGTGACCAGATCCCCCTGGCCGTAACTCCAACAGTCCCTGGCTGCTCTCTGGCCAAGATAGCCACAGGTGTTCTGCCCCATCACATAGGGGTTCAGGGGTCGGGCCAGGGGCTAGGGGTCGCAACCAAAGGGGCCAGCGCAGGTGATCCGCTGCTGCCGGAACATGGTGTTCACACCAGCCCCCGTCAAGGGGCATAAGACCTAACCGTTGGCGCCACCAGCCCCGATCTGCCCCCGGATCAGGCCATGTGGCCCCACGCATTAAGGCCACACTCAGGCGATTCCCTTGCACATGCACTCCCTGGGGACCATCCAACAGCACGGCCAGGCCCCCACTGTGCTGGAGAAGGGCCATCCAGCTGATGACCCCACAGTGCCAGCGGCTCTCTTCCCGTGCTGTTGCCGGCCGTGCCGGCCGTTCAATGACTCCACCTGGGGTGTCTGCCGCCCAACGCTGTACGGGCAGGGCCAAATCTGCCTCCATGGTGAGCAGCTCATGGGTCTGGCGCCAGTAAATGCTGAAACGGAGCTCCAGATAGGGACTGCCAGCAGCAAGGCAGGCCATCACACTGATGCGGCTCTGCCCAAAGCGGCCCTGCCACCCCAGTCTCACCATGGCGGCACCCTGCTCCAACAGCTCAGGCCGGCCCAGCTGCACCATGGGGAGGGGATGGTGGCGATGATCGGCAGCCAGGTCCCAGGCATCCCAGTATTCACCCCGATCCCGCCAGCGGCCTAGGAGTAAAGGTTCTGACAAAACATTGGCCCCCCCTGAAGAGAGAAGCTGCAGCACACCCCCAGGCCCACAGAGGGCAGTGCAGAGACCATTGCTGATCCGCCAATGGTTGGGTGTGGGGCCCTGGCAAAGAGCCACAGGCTCCCAGGCCAGCCCATCACCACCTAATGGTTCACCACATGGTTCATCACCTAATGGTTCACGGAACCATCTGCAACCCACCCCCCCTATGGGGGGCAAAATCTGGTGCTGGTGGCAGCGGGGAAGAGGTACCACCCGGGGCCATGGGCCGGCCGGTTGCAGCTGAAGAGCCAGCCAGGGGCTCCCTGGACTGCTCGTTGGCCCATGGGGAGGTTCTATGGCCAGAAGCTGGTGCAACACCTGGTTGCGCATGTGGCTCACCTGGCGTCTTAGATGGCGCCAGCGGTGCTCCAACTGGGCAAACACCTCACCTGTGGCGGTGCCAGGCAGGATGT
>RKSC01000082.1 GCA_007571085.1 Synechococcus sp. PNGco_S_binSS4 | reverse complement strand
CACCATCAGCATAGGTAAAGTGGTTAGCAAGAACAATTGGGTCCGGTGCTTCAGAATCTTCCAGGAAGTGTAGATTAGGAATTGGCAAGCTGAGCCTTGAAAGATTGTTTCCAGGCGTATTTCCAGGCGGTTGACTAGGTTGACTAGGTTGACCAGTTACACTACAATCTATCCTACCCCCATTTCTTATAAATCTATCTAACCAAGCATCAACGACATCAGCAATACCTCGTTGTACGCAGATTCTTCTTAGATTGTCATTGCCACCAATGTACTCATCCAGTTGTTCTGGGGTTATCAAACCCAACAAATCCACACCCCTCACACTAGTCAGCCTTGGAAGGTTTACGGATTGCAAGATGGAATTGCTCGCAATCTTCAGCAACGTCAAACTAGTCAGCCTTGGAAGGTCTACGGATTGCAAGATGGAATTGCTCGCAATCTCCAGATACCACGCACTAGTCAGCTTTGGAAGGTTTATGGATGTCAAGCTGGCATTGCCATCATCGCCAACGCGAGTGCCACCACTCCCGAAAGAATTATCAAAATCACTACCAATACTCAGATTAATCGCACTAGTCAGCTCTGGAAGGTTTACGGATTGCAATCTGTCATTCTCTCTAATATGCAGGCCGCCATCATTCACCGCCGGAGATCCCACGCTAGCCAGATCTGGAAAATTTATGGATGTCAAGTTGTTGTTGTCAAAAATACTTACACTGTAGTATATACTACTCAGACCTGTAAAGTCTATAGATCTCAAGCTGTCATTGTACCAAATATCCAGATCAGTCAAACTGTTGAACCCTGAGAGGTCTAAGGATGTCAAGCTGTCATTGTTATGAATAGAAATACATGTGTGATCCGTGCCATATACTTCTGACACAACTAGGTTGACGTGAGAGGTATTTCTGATGTCCAAGCATTGCAGCAGCTGGGCTTGAACATCTGTCGCGAGCCCCAGGTGTATGGTAAGGCCGAGGAGGGGGCTGATGATGGTGGGTATGAGCCTGGTCAAGGCTGCTGTGGTGAAGGGGCCATGGCTGGTATTGGTGGCCATGGGAGTTTCTGGTAGTGGTATTTGCCTTGTCTGAAGTGCTGATTTTGTTTGAGGTTTAAGAGCTTTAGGAGGGGATGTTAAAGGTGTGTGTGTGGAGTGAAAGGGTTGGAGAGGATCTTGTATGGGTGCTTGTGTAGATTGAGCAGATGTGCTCTTAAAGCTAGTGGCCTCTATGGCTGAAATGCCCTCGTGGCTTGTGGTTGCTTGCCGGGGGAGGGGGAGGGGGCGTGATATTAAGAATTGCTGCAATTGTTGCCAAGGTGAGGTGGAGGGCTGGGTCATGCAGGAAAGAGGCTTTTGCTCATTGCCCAAAAATCTTAAGCCTGATCTGCTCCATCACCATAACCTGATCTGCTCCATCACCATAAATGGCTTCATTCTTTTAAGAAACTTCATATTTCATTGCCTATGGGGCCAATGGTGTGGTGGGCTCCATAGGCTTCAGCACCGGCGGGAAGTGCCATGGAGGAGGAGATCACCATCAGCATTGGCTTGGGTGAGGCCTTCTGCTGAAGCCTGGGCATCCTAGGTGAGCCAATGGTTCCAGCTTGCCATGGAAACTTGTTATTGTAGGGGCTTGTTATCCTAGGCGGGAATTAAGCTACGGTCTTTCTCAGCGTAGTAGGGCACCTGGTACATGAGCCCATTGGCACCGCTGGTGCTGGCACCCACCAATACCTTGTCTCCAGCACCCTGGGCTTGGCTGGCAGCCATGAAGCCGGCCACAGCAAGCATCAGCACCCCCATATATGGCTTCGGCCATTGGCGGATCATGGAGCCATGGTGCCACCCAGGCAACCCTCTGAAAATTTCCATCCTCAGCCACAGCTGGGGCCATATAACCTGAGAAGCCACAGGAGCCACATATGCCCAAGCCAAAGATCCGGGCGCTGAAGCCAACAGAACCTGCCCTGGTGCCCTTGGTAATCGGGAGTGTTTTGCAGGGTATGGGGTATGGGGGGCATGGGTGTGGCCTCCTCCAGGCCCTGTAACCCATGAATGGCTCCCCAGATCACCGCTAACCACCATGGAAGGTGAGGCTTGGCTATCTCCCATGGGGCCTATGTATTTATATGCTGATGCAATAGTCTCCACTGATCCTATTACCATCTATTCCATTAATCAATTTATTGTTACTGGCTCCCTGCTGGATGCCCTAACAAGGTTCACCTTGCTGCTACCTATTTTGTTGGCCTGGCAAGGGTGTTGGGCTGGCCATAGTGAATGCTAACTAGTTTTTAGGAGAAGCACTGGGTCCAACTCTGGGCAAGGATCTGGGTCCAGCTGCAGTGATACACCCCTCCTGTGATTCTGTGGCTGATAACAATCTCTTTCCACCTAAAAGCTTTCCACCTAAAAGTAAGTTGGCCAGCAAACTGCTGCTTCACCACAGGGGCCATGGGAATCAGCAAAGCCAAAGATCAACACCCCCACAGCCATAAATGGTACGGACTTTATTGGACATCAGCCACAGCCACGGTCATGGTCTGTAGAAGTCCATGCTGGTGTTGTCTGCACGGTGTCCTTGTCCCCTTCTGCCAGTAGTAACGACTACCAGAACCAGCCTGGACCCATGGAGGCTGTCTCACCCCCAGGGGACCTTGCCAAATCTGCTGGCCCCCAAACCCGGCCCCGCACCTTCATTGCTGCCCTGGCAACCTTGGCTGCTACCGCCTGTGCACTGCTGGCTTTTGCATTTTATCAAGCCGCTACGGTAGATCCCTACAATCAGACAGTTCTGGCACTGAACGGTGATCCTAGGCAAGGGGGCCGGCTGTTTCGTATGAACTGTGCTGGTTGCCATGGCTTGGCTGCCCAGGGTTTGGTGGGGCCCAATCTCCATGGGGTGGTGGATCGTAAAACTGATACCCAGCTCATTCACCAGGTGATTAGTGGCAGCACACCCCCCATGCCTAAGTTTGAACTGGATCCCCAGGCCATGGCTGATTTGCTCAGCCACCTTCACCACCTTGATGTGCAACCCATGCAAGGGGTGTCATGAGCACTGCACCCCCACTGGTGGTGGTCATGGTTTCAACAGCCGGACCTCTCAACCTGGGGGCAGTGGCAAGGCTCTGCGCCAATTTCGCGGTGCAGCAGCTACGGCTGGTGGCACCACGGTGTGACCCCCATGACCCCCAAGCCATGGCCATGGCTGTTCATGGCAAACACTACTTGCTAAATGCAGCCATCTTCCCCACCTTGGAAGGGGCATTAGAAAACTGTGGGCGGGTTGCGGCTTGTTCTGCCCGATCTGCACCTGAACCATTGCCCACGGCCCCACCAGAGCAGGTGATGCCATGGCTGCTCCAGCCCCATCCCATGGCCGCTGCCCTGGTGTGTGGCCGGGAAGACCACGGCCTGCACAACACTGAGCTGCAGCGGGCTGGACGGCTGATTCGCATTCCCACAGCCCCTACCCACAGCTCCATGAATCTCTCCCATGCCCTGGCTGTTACCCTGGCGGCATGTGTGAGGACACCACCTACAACATGGCAGCCCACTCCCCAGACCCCAACTCCCTGTGGCAGTGGTCAGCTGACAGATTTTTTAGATGATACTGGCCAACTCCTCTTGGAGACAGGCTTTCTCTGGCCCCATACTGCCCCTGCCCGCCTGGCTAAAATAGAGGCCATCTTGCGCCGTGCTGAACCTAGCCAAGCAGAGCTGGCCCTTCTCCGTGGCATGGTGCGTCAATTGCGCTGGGCAACGCGCCATGGACCTAAAACAAACCCACAACAGGGATCCTGACCAGAGCCCATGCCTAAATCCTCCGCAAAGCACCAGTATGGGCGGCTACAGCAGCAGAGAAAGTCACCATCCTGGCTCAACACCTTGCGGCTGCTTTTGCGGCTGGTGGTCACAGGTGTGGGCCTGGCCATTCTCACGGGAACGGTGTTCCACCGTCACCCCCCCTCCTCTTCCCGCAATCAGGGTGACCTGGATGAATCAACAGCACACCATGTGGTTAACAACAACCCATACCCTGAAGCCCAGTTGGTGGGCTGGATCACCTCTGGTCTGGGGGCTGGTCCCAACTTGGCTGATCTGGAAGGGCGTTTTCGTCTCCTGGCCGCTGCCCAACCTGATGTGTTGGCAGGTGCCTATGTGGCAGTTCTAGAAACGGGTCACCATGCCAGCCTTAACCCTGATCGCCCTACAGCTGCAGCCAGCTCCATCAAAACTCCCCTCCTCCTTCTTGCCCTGTTGGCCCGGCAACGGGGGGAGCTTCGCTGGGATGAAACCCTGGGACTACAGGACCATCTGGTGGCTGGTGGCTCCGGTTGGATGGGTGCTGAACAGCCCGGTAGCTCTTTCCCCCTTTACATGGTTGCCCGGGAGATGATCACGGTCAGCGACAACACCGCCACCAACCTGCTGCTTGAACGACTCGGTGGCATAGACGCAGTGAACCGCCAATTTCTTGAACTGCGTCTCCATGGCACCCGCATTAACAACTGGCTACCTGATCTGGATGGCACCAACACCACCACCGCCAGGGATTTGGCCATGACATTGGCCCTAGCAGAGAGTAGAGAACTGCTCAGCCTTCAGGATCGGGACCGTTTCCGGGCTATTCATGGCAGCTCCCGCCCCGATACCTTATTGCCCCAGGGCTTTCTCCAAGGGCTGAGCACAGGTTCTGGGGAATTGCCATTATTTAGCGTAGATCAGGAATTGATTGACCGAGGGGTGCGCGTCCTCAACAAAACTGGTGATATTGGCACAGCCTATGTGGATACAGGTATCATTGAGCTGCCCAACGGCTACCGTGCCGTAGCGGCATTTCTAGTGGAGGGGACCGAACAAACTCCCTACAACAGCCCACGGATGAGGAAGCTGATTCAAGATATGGCAGCGGCCACGGCCACGGCTCTGGAACAGGTCTCCCTAGAGCAGGTCCCCAGCCAGCCACCATCACCCCACCCAACAAACCCATAACCCATGCCCTGGTCCATCTGGCAGTCATTGGTGGTCCATGGCCTCTGTAGTGCCCTGGTGCTACCGGTGCCATGGCTTACCCCTGTGGCCATGGCCCAGGTAAAAAGCACCCAGCGGGTGCAAGAACTGCGTCCCTTGTCAGGCCAGTTGGATCAAACCCTGGTCTTTAATGACAACAATCCCGAATCCATCAAGGCTGACGGCATTCTGCTCTCCACCTTTTCCCCTGTGGGTAGAGCCCATCCGGAGGCCCATCTGGATCAGCAGTTTGTGGGAAGCTTTGAGGTGTTTAGCCACCATGTCTATGGTGGCCCAGCCCCCGGGGCGGCCACGGCCTGGCTTGTGCTGGTGGCAGGCAATGGGACCGATGAGACCGTCACCATCACCGTGGAACAGGCCGCCACAGCCCTGAGCCAGCCAGATGCGCCTTTCCTACCCCTCCCCAGCCTCCTGGAGGAACACATGGCTGGAGATGATGGGGAGCTGGTGGATTGGTCTGCCAGTCAGCCCCTATCTGCAGTGGCCATGGCCCGATTGGATCAGAATGCTTTGCGCCGTGGGCTGGGTGGTCAGGGACCCATATATGCCGGTCCTGGCTCCCGGGTGGCGGGCACCCTGGTGCAGGGCCATAGCACCCCTAATCTGCCCTCCAGCTGGAACCTGCCTGCCAACACCATCCAACCCCTATTGGTGTTGCCCATTCCCACAACCCACCTGGAGCCCCCTATCAATGGTCGGACCACCCAGCTGCGTCTCCACAGCTCAGCCCCCATCTCCATGGCCACGGTGGTGAAGCTGCAAGATGAACCACCTGGATTACAGACCATCCTAGGACTCCTGGATGGCCCCCTTAGCCCCAAGGATCATCAAGCCACACCCCCCGATCACCAGGGGGGAATTGTTTATTCACGGGTCAGTGGTGTGCAGCGGGGTGCCCGCTGGCAAGGGCATCTGGTGGATCAGGGCCGGGATGTGCTCTCGGTGCGCTCTGCTCCTGTGGGCTGGCCCATCAGCGCCCTAGTGGGTGGCACCATGACCACAGCACAGGTGCAAACCGCACCACTGGCATCTTTTTATCCTGGCACCGCCTGGGCTGCCCACGGCAACTACGGAGTGGAGTACCACCTCACCCTGCCCTTGGCAAATGACACCACAGAGCCGGTGCGCCTACAGCTGGCCCTGGAAAGCCCCCAGGATAAAGAGCCTCAATCTGGTGTACTGAACCTGGTGGAAACCACCTCCCAAACACCGGTGCGGTTCCGTGGTCCGGTGGCAGTACAGGGACTGGATGGTCCTCAGCGGGAACGGGTTTTCCACCTGGTGCAGCGCCGTGGTCAGCCAGGTCCCCTGCTGGGCACCATCACCATGGCTCCTGGGGAGGAGCGCACCATAGTGGTGCGGCTCATTTACCCTGCAGATGCCACCCCTCCCCAACTGCTTAGCCTTCTCAAGGACAACACCCTGACTCCAGACCCCCACGCTGGTGATCCCCGCCATGTGGATGTGGATGCCTTAATTGGACCCCTTCTGGAAGGGTCCTAAGGGGCTTCGTAAGGGGCTGCCGGGAGGAGCGAAGGCTGGGGTTGTGGAAGAATCCAGGCTGACTAGCATCACATAACCGTGAGCGATACCCGTCGCCCCATCTTCCCCTTCACCGCCATTGTGGGGCAGGAGGAGATGAAATTAGCTCTGCTCCTGAATGTGGTTGATCCCCGCATTGGTGGGGTAATGATCATGGGTGATCGGGGCACAGGCAAATCCACAGCTATCCGTGCCCTGGCCGCACTGCTGCCGGAGATTGCCGTGGTGGCTGGTGATCCCTACAACAGCAGTCCCCAGGAACCAGATTTGATGAGTGGGGAGGTGTTGCAACGGTTTGAGCAGGGGGAATCTTTGCCCACTGAGCAACGCCAGGTGCCCATGGTGGATCTACCTTTGGGAGCCACGGAAGATCGCCTCTGCGGCACCATTGACATTGAGCAGGCCCTGAGCAAAGGAGTTCGCGCCTTTGAGCCAGGATTGCTGGCCCGTGTCAATCGGGGTATCCTCTATGTGGATGAGGTGAACTTGCTGGATGACCACCTGGTGGATGTGCTGTTGGATGCGGCTGCATCAGGCTGGAACACTGTGGAGCGGGAAGGGGTGTCGGTGCGCCATCCAGCCCGATTTGTGCTGGTGGGATCTGGCAATCCAGAAGAGGGTGAGTTGCGTCCCCAACTGCTAGATCGCTTTGGCCTCAGTGTGGATGTGCGCACAGTGCGGGAGGCGGAGTTGCGGGTACAGATTGTTGAGCAACGCAGTGATTTTGATCGGGACCCCCAAGGTTTCTGCCAAGGGCAGCAGGCCCAGCAACAAGCCCTCCAGCAGTGCATCTCCCAGGCCCGTGACCGACTGGAACAGGTGCATCTAGATGATGAGCTGCGCCTGGCCATCTCCCAGGTATGTGGTGAACTGGATGTGGATGGCCTGCGAGGAGACATTGTCAGCAACCGAGCCGCCCGGGCCCTGGCGGCCCTGGCCAGCCGTGACCAGGTGGAGGAGGAAGACGTGGCCCGGGTGATTTGCTGCTGCCTCCGTCACCGCCTGCGGAAGGATCCCATGGAAACTGTGGATTCAGGTGGGCGGGTCATCAAAGCCTTCTGTAAGGTGTTCCAACGGGCAGAACCCAAAAACCTTGAACCATTCCAGCTGGCCCTCAGCTGAGTCGTGAAGGTTTTGGGCATTGATCCTGGCTTGGCAAAGGTGGGCTATGCCGTGGTCAACACTGAGAATCCCATGCGCCTCTTGGCCTGCGGCATCATCCGCACTGAGCCAGGCCCCAGCTCAGGGGAACGTCTGGTGGAGATTGCCCGGGATCTGCGCCACCTGGTGCGTCAACACCGTCCCCGTGTTGCAGCTGTGGAGAAGTTTTTCTTCTACCGCTCCAGTAACACCATTGCTGTGGTGCAGGCCCGGGGTGTGGTGCTCATGACCTTGGCCCTTCTGCGGGTGCCCACTTTGGAATACCCTCCCACACAAATAAAACGGGCCATCACCGGTGATGGCCGTGCGAATAAAAGCCAGGTGTTGGCTGCAGTGATGCGGGAGTTTTGCCTGGAGGAGCCACCCCGTCCAGATGATGCCGCCGATGCCATTGCTGTGGCCCTGGCCGCCAAGCTTCACCAATTCCATGATGACCAACAGCAAGTGTGAATGGCGACGTTTGCTCCTGCTGCGTCGCCGGGCCTTACCCGGTCAACATCGGCATCAGCAAGCCCAGACCATGGCCACCCACCTGGTGGAACAGGTGATGCCATGGCTGGGCACCAGGGGACTGGTGGCTGGCTACATGGCCATGGGGGCTGAGCCGGACCTCATGCCCCACTGGAGACATATGGGCATCTCTCTGGCCTTGCCTGCAGTGCGCCAAGGCCAATTGGGTTTCCAGCCCTGGTGTTGGGGAGAACCCCTGGAAGCAGATGATTGTGGTGTACCAGCACCACAGGCCACAGCCCCCATGGTGGAGCCTGAGGCCATGGACCTGCTGCTGATTCCCGCTGTGGCCATGCACCCGCAGGGTTTCCGTTTGGGCTATGGAGGGGGTTGGTATGATCGACTCCTCAGCCAGCCCAACTGGGCCCGCCGCCCCAGCTTGGGGGTGTGCTTTTCCTGTTGTGCAGCCGTTCCCTTTGCTCCAGATTCCTGGGATCGGCCCCTCCATGGCCAGGTCACAGAACTGGGTGTGCATTGGTGGCGCAATCCCCAAGCGGTGGGGCAGAAAACCTAAGAGTTTTGCTGCTCCTGTTAAGAAACTGCCACCAGGCTCACCACTGGTTCACAATGGGGAGGCAATTGAGCGTTTCCAGCACCCATGGCCCAGGCACCACGGAAGGTTTCTACTCAACCCTCTTCTGGGCTGCACTCCTTCCCGGCCAAGGTGTTGCAGGAAGAAAGCAATCTGAGCCGGGCCAGCCACCCTGCTTTGGCGCTGATGGTCAGCTCCATGGTGAACATGGTTCAGAAGGGAGGTGTGGCCAACCGGCACATCTGAGCTGGTCTTGCCATGCTGGTTTGATTCCGCAACTGTTCATTCATGGCCGCTACTGGCAGTAGCAAGTTGGATCAAATGGTTGAACGGCTAGCCGCCACCTCCGATCCCAAGCGTCGCTATGCCTATGTGCTCTGGCTGGCCCGCAAGCTACCCAAGCCTGATCCTGCCCTGCTCTGCGATGCCAACAAAGTCAAGGGCTGTATCTCTCAGGTTTATGTGCGGGCTGCCCTCCAGGATGGCAAGCTGCAGTGGCAGGGAGACTCTGATGCTCAGATCACCAAGGGCTTACTGGCATTGCTCATGGAAGGAACAGCTGGTTTGGCGCCAGCAGTGCTGGTGGGCATGAGTCCGGCATTTATTCAGGAAACCGGTCTCCAGGCCAGCCTCACCCCCTCTCGAGCCAATGGCTTTCTGAATATCTTCAAAACTATGCAGTTGCAAGCCAAGGTGCTGGCGGATGCCTTACTGCATGCTCAACCACTAGATAACTCCCATGGGCTCAGCAATGGCTGAATGGTGAGCGGAGAGGGTGGGATTCGAACCCACGAGGGCTTGACCCCTACACGATTTCGAATCGTGCGCAATCAACCGGACTCTGCCACCTCTCCAACTGGTCTCAAAGGAACACAACACAGCTAGCTTAGGGGAGGTGGGCAGGAAGCTTGGGCCAGTCATTAAGGACAGTGGCCCCATCCCCTGCCGCCCAACGCTCGGCAGCAGGTCCAATCAGCACCCGGGCCCGGCGCCGGCCAGCCACCAGGCCGTAGGCATGGGCCCCATGGCTGAGGGGAACCAACACCAACCCAGGGCTCTCCAGACGCACCCCTGGCCCCAACCGTCCATCATGGCCACGCACCAGCTTGTGGCTGAGGGATTCCCAGCAGCGCTGCTGCCCTTCCCCCATGCGATAGGTGACCAGAATCCAATCAAAGCGGTCCAGGCCCAGGTATTGCAGCTCCCGGCGAGCCCGGCGGCAAAAAGACAGTTGTGCAGTGGCAGAGATCAAGGCAGCCCGGCCTTGATGGCGGGCCACCAGAAAAGGCACTGGCCTCTGCCTGCCTGTGGCAACCGCAGTGGTGCTTCCCCGTCGCCACCAGCCCAGCTGGCGAATCTCGTCAGCAAAACGCATCTGCAGCTGGAGTGCAAGGGCCAGACAAAGGAAAACCGGTGCCAGCCATGGGCGCCGCCAGGGCCCGCCGGTGGTGTCAGCAGGTCGGGGCACTAACCACCAGAGGCAAGCCGCCACCAGCAACCCAGCGGCCCAGGGCACTGGCCGACCTAGGGGCACCTCCGCCATGGGCAAGCTGGCAGCACCATGGACCATGAACAGAAAACACTGCACCACCAGTCCCAGCACCGGCCGCACCACTGCCAATAGCCAACCCGTCACCACTGGTGGCAACAGCAACACTGGTGCCATCACCATGGCTATTAGGGTGAGGGGTGAGAGAAATGGGGTGAGCAGCAGGTTTACGGGGATGCCATAGAGGGGCAGCTTGCCAAAGTGGAGCAATTGCAGGGGAATGGTCCAGCACGTGGCAGCCAGGGGCACGGCCATGGCCATGGCCAACCGCTGGGGCACCCAACGACTTAACCCATCCCCCATGGGTCCTGCAGAGACCACTAAACCTGTGGTGGCCACCACACTGAATTGAAATCCCAAGGATTGCACCCAAGTGGGGGCAATGAGCAACATGGCCATCACCGTCACCAGCAACACACCAACGGGCCGTTGACGGGTACCCATACTCAGCAACAGCAACCCCAGACCAGCCATTAGGGCTGCCCGCACCACAGAGGGCTGGGGTCCCGCCAAGGCAATAAAGCCCAGGATCACCATGGCCCCCAGTACCAGGCGCAGGAGCCGCTGCTGCCCCGCCACCAGCAGCACACTACTGAGCAACACCGAGAGGTGAAATCCTGATGCCGCCAGGGCATGGGACAGGCCAGCTCGGCGAAAGTCTTCCCTGACCATGTCCGGCACCTGGGCCATCTTCTGGCCCATGACCAGGGCAGCCAACAGGGGTCCAGACGGGGAGGAGAACACTTCGCTGTAGGTCTGGGCAAGGTGGATGCGCATCTGGGCCACCAGGGCCAGGTCCTCCTCCCCTGGGGTGGTGAAATTTGGTGCCGCCATGGCCAGATCTGCTCGCCACTGTCCATAACCAGCAAAGGCAATCACTAAAAGACAAGGCAGGCAACCTGCTCGCCAACCCTTCCGCCTATGGAGCAGGGGCGTCAGCAGCAGCAACCCCATTCCCACCGGCAGGGCCCAGGAGAATTGCTGCAAACCCCCCAAGACCAGCCCAGTGAGTACCGCAGCGCACCACAGCCAGAGCATGGGATCTCCAAGGCCACCAGGGCTCAGGGTTCCCACACCCATGCCATCACCACTGGCTGCAGGGTTGTGGACAGTGCCCACTGTGCCCGATGTGCTGGCTCCTGCCCCATGTGGGTCCCGGTGATGTGGTGGCCATTGCAG
>RKSC01000048.1 GCA_007571085.1 Synechococcus sp. PNGco_S_binSS4 | reverse complement strand
AGTCTGTCTTCTCACCTTGGGTGCTCACCCATGTAAGCCTATTATCAAAGATTCCAATGCGATACTGATCAATTTTGCCATACAAACTATCCAACTTACTGAAAATATCCACTAACTCAATGTGAATGTCATCTTTGTTGATTTTCTTACCTACACTAGCCTCCTCGATACTAGCTATCTTTTCTCCTATATCACTTGTCAGCCTATTAATATGACCTTCTAGCTTTGCATCAAACCCCCTGGACCTTGTCGTCTAATTACCTGGGATGATTGTCTATGCTGCTGCTTCCCCATCTCCTTTCAGAAGTAAACCGTAACAAAAGCCTATCAACAATACCAGTCATGTCGCCATCTACCATACTCCCCACCCCACCACTGGCTACAACTCCACCCATATTGCTATTGTTTGCCTGGGCCTTGGCAGGTTCCTAGGGGGAGGAGAAGCAGCCAGCCAGGGCAGGGACAGGGGGCATAGGCAAGAAGTGACAAATTGGGATGGGTATGGGTTTAGGGCTGGAGGTGGGAAATCGGCAGGGCAGGTACGGTAATAACGGCAATACAATAGAAGTCCAACAGGAATGGTCTCACCCACCTGCATTATCTGGGATCAGCCTTAGCATCTCTCCTCCCGCTACAACCAATCCACGGTGGTTTTGCTTGTCTGGGTTGTGAAGGAGAGGAGGCAAGTCAAGTCAGTGATTGTCACGGCGGCCATGGCTGGGGTGATGGAGGGACTTGGCGGGTTCCTCCCTTGGGGCAGCAGGAGGATCTCCATCGCTGCTGCTGAGCTGACCAAAGACCATGCGACCAGAGTTGGTCTGGAGAGCGCCGGTGATGGTCACAGAGCGAGACTGGCCAATGAGAGATCGGGCACCATCCACCACCACCATGGTGCCATCCTCCAGATAGGCAATGGCCTGATTGGGTTCTTTCCCCTGGCGCACCAGTTTGAGGTGGAACTGATCTCCTGGCTGTGCCTCAGGGCGGAGGGCCATCACCAGCTCACTCAAGGTGAGCACTTGCAGGTTCTGTAGCCGGCCCACTTGGGCCAGGGTGTAGTCCGTGGTCAGCAGAATGCCATTGGTATCACGGGTGAGTTGCAGCAGCTTTTCATCAACGTTCTCACCCTCGTAGTGGGTGCTGTTGGTGACAATGCGGCGGCCGTAGTCGCGGCGCAGTGCGGAAAGACCATCCAGCCCCCGCCGACCCCGGTTGCGCTTTTCCCCTTTGCCAGAATCTGCCAGGGTTTGCAGCTCATCTAACACCACCTGGGGAATTATCACCTGGCCTTCCAACAGGCCAGAGTCCAGCAGGGCTGCAATGCGTCCATCAATGGCGGCGCTGGAATCAATGATTTTGGGTGCGGAGCGCTGCACCACTCCCTCTTCCAGCAGCAATGTTTCACTGCTGGTGGAGCCTAGTAGGCGTCGCAGGGCTTGACCCCGCAGTTGCCCTACGGTGAGGCCAGCCACACCCATTAACAGGTTAGCGGCCACCAGGGCAGCTGGTTTAACCAGCCGCAACGATTCCGGCAAGGGCAGCAACAGTAACGGTGCCACCAGCAAATTGGCTAGCACCAGCCCCAAGCTGAGACCAGCAGCACGAATTAGCAGCATGTCCCAGGGCAGCTGACGCTCTTCAGCACGGAGACAGCTGCGCACTTGCTGAGCCAGCAGGCCCAAGAGCAGTCCCAAAACCATGCCAAAGCTAACCAGCCATAGGCCTGGGCGCTCCAGAGAATCCAGAATAAGTATGAGACGCTCTGATAGCAATGGGACCATGGTGTTTAGCCCAGGGCTACTGTTTTCAGAGAGCACCAGGCTCAGGGAGTGCACCATAGGGGATCTGAGCTGGAATGATCTTTAAAAATCAAAACAAGTGTCGTCTAAGGCGTGGAGCATGGGAAGAGGGGGTTTCCACAACACCATGATGGTCTTTCCACAGCCCCGCAGTGCCTATCTGCACATTCCTTTTTGCCATCGCCGTTGTTTTTACTGTGACTTCCCGGTTGTGCCCTTGGGGGATCGGGCCAATGGAGCCCAATCCCGCTCTGTGGCGGAGTATTTACGGTGGCTGAAGACGGAGATCAGCATCAGCCCACCAGGGCCACCGCTCTCCACCGTTTACCTAGGTGGGGGCACACCTTCTCTGCTAAGCGTTGACCAGGTGGAGCAGCTGTTGGCCCTATTGAGGGCTCAGTTTGGCCTAGCACCTGGTGCGGAGATCACCATGGAGCTGGACCCGGCCAGCTTTAATGCTGAGGGCCTAAAAGGCTATTGCGCTGCTGGGGTGAACCGCATCAGTCTAGGGGTGCAAAGCTTTACAGATTCCCTTCTGGCGGCTGCAGGGCGGCGGCACACCTGCCAGCACATTCATACCGCTGTAGCCCTGGTGAAGGCCCAGGGGGTGGCCCGTTGGAGTTTGGATCTCATTGCTGGCCTCCCGGGTCTTACACCAGCTCTTTGGGAAGCCACCTTGGAGATGGCCCTAGCCCTGGCACCCCCCCATGTTTCCCTTTATGACCTCACCATTGGTGAGGGCACGGTGTTTGACCGGTGGCTACAACAAGGACGTCTCTCCCTACCCACAGAAGCCACTGGGGCAGCCATGTTGGATCGGGCGGCAGAGCGGCTGGAGGCAGCTGGTTTGCGGCGTTATGAAATTTCCAGCTATGCCCTACCCGGCCATGCCTGCCGTCACAATCGGGTGTATTGGGCAGGTGGTGACTGGTGGGGATTTGGCATGGGAGCCACCAGCAGCTTGGCTGGTCGGCGGCTGAGCAGGCCCCGCACACGCCATGGCTATGGGGAGTGGCTGCAACAGCAGCCCAGGGCTCCATCTCCCCTACCCGTTGGTGCCAAGGAGCGGCTGGAGGATTTGCTGATTACAGGTCTGCGCCGCAGTGAAGGGGTCAACCGTGAGCAGTTGGCAGAGCAATGCCCACTGCCCTTGGGGGCCTTGATGACCCTATCTCCCAGGTTGGAGAGGGCCTGTGCCCAGGGCCTGCTCTGCAGTGAAGGCCCCTATCTGCGCCTGGGTCAGCCCGATGGTTTTCGTTTTAGCAATCAGGTGTTGGCGGATTGTCTCCTGTGGGTGGATGAGCTGTTTGGTTCTGGTGGCGCTGCTGATGGCACCAGTCCTGTAGCTCCCGCTTGAACAGCTCTGCCCCCTGGAGTCGTGCTTTGATGAAGGGGGGTTGGTGGTGGGTAAGGCCCAAAAGATCGGCGGTAACCAGGATTTGCCCATCACAATCCGGGCCAGCCCCAATGCCAACAACCGGGATGGTCAGCTCCCGCCGCAATCGACTGGCCAATGGGGCTGGCACATGCTCCAACACCAGGGCAAAGCATCCTTGCTGTTGCAAGTCCAGGGCTTTTTGCCGTAGCCGCTCCTGATCTGGGGCGCTGCGGGCCTGGCGGCGCCAGCCCAGGCAATGGACAGACTGGGGGGTAAGGCCCAGGTGGCCCATGACCGGAATGCCAGTGCGTACCAAGCGGCTGATCACCTTGAGAGTCTCCGGCTCTGCGCCTTCCAGCTTCACCGCTTGACATGGGGTTTCCTTAAGAAAACGACCTGCCGCTGCCACAGCCCGCTCACAGCCACACTGATAGCTAAGGAAGGGCAAATCCGCCACCAGCAGGGGTCCATGGACAACCCGTCCCACCGCTTGGGTGTGGTGGACCATGGCATCTAGGGATACAGGCAGGGTGGTGGCGTGGCCCAGGCTGACCATTGCCAAAGAATCTCCCACCAACACCAGGTCACAGCCTGAGGCTTCCACCCAGGCACCGCTTAAAGCATCCCAAGCGGTCAGGGCGGTGATGATGCGCCCCTGGGTCTTGTAGTTCTGCAGATCGCGAATGTTGATAGGCAAATTGCACGCCGTGTGATTCAGATGCTATTATTGAGGTGACTCGGACCCATGCGTTCCGGACACCCAAACCTGGTCAGAGCTGGGAGGCCGCAGCCATAGGGGATGCTCAGGATTGGCGTGGACTCCGGGTCACCCTTAATGGTTCTTGCTTTGCCCCCCCCCCCCCCCCAGGGGAGGGGGGAAGTGGGAAGAAAGGCCATTTCCCCTTGGGGAAACCTCCGGCGGGGGTGTGGTCTTTTTGTTTTTGCTGTGGTCGCGCCCCCCTACGACGTGGGGAGTGT
>RKSC01000130.1 GCA_007571085.1 Synechococcus sp. PNGco_S_binSS4 | reverse complement strand
GGCCCTCCAGTGGGAAACACCGCCAGAGCGCCTGGTGCTCACTGCTCCAGTGGATGCCTTTGTTGGCTACCGCCGGTGGCTGTTGAATCAGGGGGGCAGCCTCCCGGTGGGGGAGCTGGCCCTGGTGGATGAACCCACAGCAGCTGCCATTGGTTCCGGATTGCCAGCGGGCAGCCATGTGCTGGTGGTGGATTTAGGGGCTGGCACCAGTGATCTGGCCCTTGTGCAGCTCCAGGGTGGGGAGGGCAAGGCCCAGCCCATTGCCCAGTTGCTCCGCTTCCATGGCCGTGATCTGGTGCAATCCTCCCAGCACCTGCGGGTGGCACGGGTGGTGGGAAAAGCTGGCACCCCTGTGGGTGGACGCAACCTGGACCAGTGGATTGCTGCCCACATGGCCCCGGAACCCAATAGACCCCTGCCTGAGCCCTGGATTCGTGCTGCAGAGCAGCTGAAGTGCCAACTGAGCACCAATGACCAGGCCGCAGTCAACATCAGCAAGCCGGGGGGAGGCTCCATGACCTGGCAGCTGAAGCGCTCCGCCCTGGAGGCTCTCCTAGAGGGTCAGGGGTTTCTCCAACAGCTGGATAATTTGTTGGAGCAAGTGGCCATTGGTGCTCGCCGCGAAGGCTTAGACCTGTCACAGCTGAGTGCTGTTCTCCCGGTTGGGGGAACCAGTTGCTTGCCCCTGGTGCGTCGTTGGATTGAGCAGCGGCTCCCCGGTGTCCCTTGCTGTAACCAACAACCCCTCACAGCCGTGGCCTACGGCGCCTTGGCCCTCACCCCAAATGTTCAGGTGAAGGATGTACTCAGCCGCGGGGTGGCTTTTCGGTACTGGGATCGTCGGCAACGGGCCTACTGCTGGCATCCCCTCTACTGGCCTGGCCAGCCCTGGCCAACGGAGACCCCCCTGCAGCTGCGTCTTGCCCCAGCCCATGGCAACCAACCTGCTCTTGAGTTGGTCCTAGCAGAGATGGGGGCTGACCTACGACGGGAAGTGGTGTTTGTGGATGGACAACCCCAGCTGCTGGAGACATGTGCCCCAGCAGGCACCATGAGCCCGTGGCCAAATACCTTTGCACCCCTACCACTGCCAGAGCAGGCTCAACCCGGCCAGGATGCCCTGCTTCTAAGCTTCAGCATTGCAGATAATCGTCACCTTCATCTAAGGGTGAAGAATTTACTCTCCCTCCAACAACTAGAACAACAGGAATCAAAAGATTACTTTGATCTTGGCCCTCTCCGTTGAGGGCTATCAGGAACTATGGCCCACCTTTCCCTCCTGCCACGTCTGCTCCGGCTTATGGCGGCTGTGGGTACCATGGTGCTGATGCTGGGAGCTGCGGTCCACGGTTGGAAGCATCAGTTAACCCAACGGCTGGGGCACGCTGTCACAGAGCAGGACTATGGCACCTGTGTGACCGTTGGTGAACAGCTGGCTCGCCTGGAGTCCCTAGAACTGGTCAAGGCTGAGCAACTTGCCCATTGCCGCCGCGCCTTGGCCAGCCACCTCTGGATTGAGGGTGAGTCCAAGGGGGCTTTAGATCTGATGGAGCGCCTTATCCACTCGCCCCAGATGGTTCCTGCAGACCAGTTGCAGCTTTCCCAATGGGTGCGCCAGCATCGAGACCGGGCGGTGGAGTCTTACCGTCGCGGCCACCTATCCACAGCAGTGGCACTCCTACTCCAGCTCAGTGAACAGCAGGAGCCACAGCGGGACACATTGATTGAAAGCCTGCAGGTTCGCTGGAACCTGAACCGGCAGCTGCACGAGCGGGCCGTAGGTCTGAGGGCTGAGCAGCGCTGGTGGGAAGCATTGGACACCATCAACCGGCTGGATCATCCCTGGTGGCGTGTCCAGGCCCAACCCATCCAGGATGAGATTCTCCAAGCCACCCAAGCCTTGACCAGCCAGGGCTTAGACCGGGACGGTCACAACAGCAACATCCGCCACAATGTTCCCATTGCTGAGCTGGATCGCCGGGTTCGCCTCCATGTGACCCGTGGCATGGATGACTGGCGTGCCTATGTGCAGGCATGTCATGAGTTGGGGGGCATGGTTGCGGAATACGGACCTGAAAGCGTCTGCCGCCGCTGAAACTATGAACTCTGAAGCGATCAACTCCCATAAGGCTGGATCACGGCCCCCATTTAGGGGCAATCCTGAAACAGTTCCCCAATCACATGTGCCCTTTGTGACAAAATAGGCCCCGTACAGCCTTAATGGACAGTCCCTATGGAGCCGGGTGACCGGGTTCGGGTTAAGAAGCCCGTTATTGTCTACAGCCATCCCAAGCACCGGTTCAAGCCCTTTGACATGCATGGTCATGAGGGGGAAGTGAAGGCAATCATTCGCACCTGGAAGCAGGGGGAGCCCCTCAGTGCAACCCTTCCTGTGGTGGTTGCCTTTGATCGCATCCGCTTCCACTTCCATGCCGATGAGCTGGAGCTCTGCTGACGGAGCCTGGGGTGCCTAACCGGGCAGGAGGAAAACCCCCTCCTCTTGATCCGTTGGCCGTAGCCGCAGCTGGATAAACTCACTGCGCCGAGTGGGCACATTGCGGCCAATGAAATCAGCCTGTAGGGGCAGCTCCCGGTGGCCCCGATCCACCATGACCAACAAACGCACTGTGCGGGGGTTCCCCCAGGCCAGAAGAGCCTCCAGAGCAGCCCGGGCTGTTCGACCTGTAAACAGCACATCATCTACCAGCACCACCTCACGGCCATCCACGGGCACCGGTAAGACGGTGGCTTGGGGCAACTTGGTGGGGACTGGGGGCAGATCATCCCGATGGAATGTGTGATCCAAGCTGCCCGCCTCAGTGGCCTGTCCCACCAGACGCCCCAACTCCTCAGCCAAAACCTGGGCCAAGGGCACACCCCGCTTGGGAATGCCCAGAAGGAGCAGTTGCTCAGGATCATGGGCAGCCTCTAACACCTGGGAGGCCAGACGGGTGATGGTGCGGCGCAGAGCAGGGCCAGAAAGAATGACAACAGGTGGGTGATCTGGCACCATCAAAGTTGGGGAATGCTCACTTAATTGGTTTCGATTAAGACAAATGGACCATGAAGCCCCATGATTAGCCCAAGGTGTAGCACAGTTCACAACCCCATTCAACGGCCCTAAGGCAGGCACCGACCATCCCTCCACCCCACCCCTAAGGAGAAGAATTACTGGTGACAGCAGCTCCTTCTACCCGTGGCCAAGGTGCCATCCCTGGCAGTTTAGGTTTTCCCCCGGATCGCCGCCAGCACCAGGCCCCCGTGGTGCTGGCGATTTTGGATGGATGGGGTTGCCGGGATAGTACTGCTGATAACGCTATCCATGCCGCACAAACACCCATCATGGATGCCCTGTGGCAGGCCTATCCCCACACCTTGATTCAGGCCAGTGGGTCTGCCGTAGGTCTGCCAGATGGGCAGATGGGCAATTCCGAAGTGGGTCATCTCACCATTGGCTCTGGGCGGGTCATTCGCCAGGAGTTGGTGCGCATTGGCCATGCAATTCGAGAGGGCTCCCTTGCCAAGAATACCCAGCTCAACGCTCTGGCCAGGAGGCTGGAGCAGGGTCCCTTCACCCTCCATTTAATTGGCCTGCTGTCTGACGGGGGAGTGCATAGCCACATTGAGCACCTGGAGGGACTGGTGCGCTGGGCCGCAACACGACGGTTTCACCGGGTCTGTATCCATGGCATCACTGATGGGAGGGATACCCCCATCCATGCTGGCCTGGGACATGTGAAGCGTCTGCAGCAGCTGACGGACAGCATCAATTGTGGACAACTCACCACCCTTTGTGGTCGTTACTGGGCCATGGATCGAGACCATCGCTGGGAACGCACGGCAAAGGCCTATGAGCTGCTCACCGAAGACAACGGCAGGCACCATCCCAACCCTGTGGCAGCCCTTGAAGCCTCTTACACCGCAGGAAAAGGTGATGAGTTTCTTGAGCCCCACCGCTTTGCAGAGGGCACACTGCAGCCAGGGGATGGGCTTATTTGCTTTAACTTCCGCCCAGATAGGGTTCGCCAGCTAATGGGTGCCCTGGTGTTGGAGGATTTCAACAGCTTCCCCCGTGCCACATGGCCCAATCCCATGGATGTGGTCACCTTCACCCAGTATGAGAAGGGTCTGCCGGTGTCCGTGGCTTTTCCCCCACAACCCTTAGATCAAATGTTGGGAGATGTGGTGGCTGAGCAGGGCCTTCGCCAGTTTCGTATTGCGGAAACAGAAAAATATCCCCATGTGACCTACTTCTTCAATGGGGGCCGGGAGCGGCCATTGTTAGGGGAAGAACGTCACCTGGTGCCTTCCCCCAAAGTAGCCACCTACGACCAGGCCCCAGCCATGTCCGCCTGGGAGGTGACCGATGGGGTGATTCAGGCCATTGCCAAGGGCACCTACGCCTTAATTGTGGTGAATTATGCCAACCCGGATATGGTTGGCCACACAGGGGTGATGGATGCTGCGGTGCAGGCCATTGAAACCGTAGATCATTGCATTGGTCGCATCGTGGAGGCCACCAATCGAGCTGGAGGAACCATCCTCATCACCGCAGATCACGGCAATGCCGAGACCATGCGCTCCCCTGAGGGCAAACCATGGACTGCCCATACCACCAATCCTGTGCCGTTTCTGCTGATTGAAGGGGAGAAGCGCAAGGTGTGTGGCCATGGCAACCTGCTGAAGTTGAGGGATCAAGGCAGCCTGGCTGATTTAGCTCCCACGATTTTGCAGATTCTCCAGATCCCCATTCCCATGGCCATGGGTGGCCAGAGTCTCATTGCCACTTCCCAGGAACAGGAACAGGAACATCCTGTTGCTCCTGGGCGGACAGGGCAAGCTTTGAGCGTTTAGGCTGGCTTCACACCTTCACACCTTCAGTACGGTTGCTCACCTTCCCTACACTGATCATCTGGCTGATCACAGGCATCCTTTTGATAATCACTGTTTTGCTCCATAGCCCCAAAGGGGACGGCATGGGGGGAATGGCCGTTGGAGCTGCGGCCAGCATGTTCAGCAGCACCCGCAGTGCAGAAAGCACCCTCAACCGGGTCACCTGGACCCTGGTCACCATCTTTTTGCTCCTGGCCGTCCTCCTGAGTGCTGGCTGGCTGGAACTGGGCAACTCAGGGCAGGCCGTTTCCCCCAGGGTAATCACACCGGAAACATCTGAAGAGGTTGATCTTATGGATGTTGAACCTGCCCTACCAACAGACCTGCCAGTGCCAGCAGAAGAGGTGCCCTAAGGCTAGGCAGCCCCCAGGAGCCACCCAGCACCATCTATCTCCCATGTTGATTCAGCACCTATTGGCCTGATTGAGCCATTGCCAAAAGTCTTCTGGGGCTAGGGCAGGTTGTATCACATGCTCAGCACCAGATTGCAGGGGTGCTCTCAGGATCTCGATGGTCTCCAGCTGATCCTTTGTCTGGAGAAGACAGGTATCAGCATCTGCTGTGGTGTGGTGGCTGATGCTGCTGCTAAAGCCCCGAAAAATGATCAACTCAAAGGCTTCACCAGTAAACAGGTGACCACGGCAGCGCAGCAGCCAATTGGGATGTTGGGCGCTCAGCCGCTCCAAGGGCCGCAGCTGGTCTGGATCAGAAGCCACCGGCCACACGACCAAAACGGGGCCAGCGCACCAGGAGCCACTGGAGGAAAAAGCCAGCGTAGGTTACCAGACCCAACCAGCCAACGAATCGGGCCACCGCAGTGGTCCAGGGGGTACCAAAGAGAAAGTTCAATCCGGTGCCTATGAAATTACCGAAGATGCCTGGGGCATGCTGCCAAAGAGGACACAGTTCATTGACTTGGAAGCCGCTCATACAGCCCAAGGAGGCCACGCTGGCAACGCCACCAGCCAGGCTGAGCACCGTCATACTCCAGCGCCAAATCCGTGTGGTGAGGGGAAGGGCACGCCATGGGGGAAGATCTGCCAACTCATCATTTATGTCTTCCCAAAACCAGAGGCTACTGAGGATGAGCAGATGGGCTGCCACAGCAACGGGAAAAGCCATAGGCTCCAGACCAGCCATGAGAAGCACGGTGATGGCAAGAAGGCTGGCCACCTTCCAGTAAAGGTTCAGGAGCCTTGCAATGGCTCCCTCCCCCCGCACAGTGGACCAAATCAAGAGCACCAGTGGCAAACCGACGACCAGCACAATTGCTGCTCGATACTCTGCCCAAATCAGTCGTTGGAGGAGATTAAGGTCAATACCCATCATGTGGAGAAAGGGCAAACAACAGGGGCAACCATGATTATGGATTGACTAGGGTGGGATGAGCACGTTGGCTGGCACCCATGTTGTCCTGGCTTCAGCGAAGCCAATCCAAATCGGGAGAGTGGCACTCTGCTCTTTCCAGTGACGCCTCCTTAGAGCAGGCCGTTCAGGATCTGGCTCAGCACCCTTCCCTACGGGGCTTTGGTTTAGCAGATCTGGCGGTGGTCTTTGTCAGCACCAGCTTTGCCAGTGAACTGTCTCGGGTTCTGCCTCTCCTTCAGCGGCGTTTCCAGGCCACCCACTGGCTGGGCTGTTGTGGTGGTGGGGTGATTGGTGTGGATCGCCATGGGCAAAGCTGTGAGCTGGAGCGGCAGCCAGCTGTGGGGCTGAGCCTCATCCGTCTGCCAGGGGCCAGGCTGCAACCCTTCCACATTGATCTCCAGAATTTGCCCGATCTGGACGGCCCACGGGAACCATGGTGCCAGCTGCTGGGCATGTCCCAGGAGGATTGCCCCCATGGCCTACTCCTGTTGGTTGACCCCAGCAGCAGCGGGATCAAGGATCTCCTCAGCGGCCTGGACTACGCTTTTGTCAGCACACCCAAAATTGGAGGCATCGCGGCGCCCCATGGGGGGCCCCAGGGGTCCCTGCTGTTTCAAGATAGGATTTGCACAGGTGCCATTGGTCTGACCATTGGTGGTGACTGGGGGATTCAGGCTGTTGTTGCCCAGGGTTGCCGGCCCATTGGCCCAATTTTTGAGGTGCAGGAGGCCAGTCGCAATGTGGTGCTCAAGCTGCAAAACCATGGGCTGGGAACAAGGTCTGGCCAAGCACCTGTGGCTTGTCTGCAGGAGGTGATGGCCCGGCTCAATGCTGCCGACCGGGAGTTGGTGAGGGACTCACTCTTCATTGGCCTGGCCAGTAACAGCTTTTCCCTAATGCCCCAAGAGAACAGGGATGATTTTCTCATCCGCACCATGGTGGGCGTGGATCCCCGCAATGGAGCCATTGCCATTGCTGACAGCATTCGTGTTGGTCAGCGGCTCCAGTTTCATCTGCGGGATGGGGAAACCTCCCGAACCGAGCTTCAGCAACTACTAGAGCAACAGAAGCAGACAGGGGTCAGTCCTCTGGGTGCCTTTTGCTTTGCCTGTGTCGGTCGTGGCCGCAGCCTCTATGGGGAGCCGGATGTGGACAGTAGCCTTTGCCAGAAAACCTATCCCCATCTGCCCATTGGCGGAGCCTTCTGCAGTGGGGAGATTGGCCCCATCCATAGGGTGACCCATCTCCATGGCTTTACAGCCAGCTGGGGTTTTCTTTGTCCTAAGGGACTCACTCAACAACCTGGAGCTTCAGCCCCAGCCACCATTGCTCAGGGCTGAGGTGTGGGCTCCATTCGGCAACACGTCAATCCCCTGGGGCGCTTTTTTCAGCGGCCCTTAGCACTGCCCAGCCTAGCCAATGTGTTTCCGGAGCCTCAACAGCCACTCCATCTGGATATTGGCTGTGCCCGGG
Organism: Synechococcus sp. PNGco_S_binSS4; assembly: GCA_007571085.1. Taxonomy (GTDB): domain Bacteria; phylum Cyanobacteriota; class Cyanobacteriia; order PCC-6307; family Cyanobiaceae; genus Synechococcus_B. Next base: position 3,832 of record RKSC01000130.1, on the reverse strand, counting down.
GCCATTTTCTCATGGAGATGGCCACCCTCTATCCCCAGAGAAACCACCTTGGCTTGGAGATTCGTCGCCCCTTAGTGGAGCGTGCCGAGGCTCAACGGCAACAGCACCAACTGGACAACTTGCACTATCTGTTTTGCAATGTCACCGTGAGCCTTGCCTCCCTGACATGCCAGCTGGCACCAGCCCAACTACAACTGGTCACCATTCAATTCCCCGATCCCTGGTTTAAGCGCAAACATCACAAGCGGCGGCTGCTGCAACCACCTATGGCCAACACCTTGGCCACCGCCATGGCTCCCGGCGCCCTGTTGTTTCTCCAAAGTGATGTGCGCCTTTTGATGGAAGAGATGACCGCATTGCTTCATGCCCAGGGGAGCTTTATACGCCAGAAGCCAGACTGGTGGCCAGAAAATCCCTTACCGGTAGCAACGGAGCGGGAGCGCCATGTCTTAACCAGGGGGCTGCCGGTTTGGCGAGCCTGCTTCCATCGCCGCTCACCCATTGACCAGGGCGCAACAATGGGCACCTAAGAGGGGAGGTGAAGGCTGTGGTCAGTGTGCTGCTGGACTGGCAAGGGTTGGGAACTCTGTGGTGGGGCCATGGGCGCTTGGAGCGGCGTTTCCCGTTGCTGGCAGGGCTGTTGATGGTGAGCCTTTTTACTGCCCTCCCCTTTCTTAGCCGTCCAGGTATTGCCCTTCTGCTGCTCGGCCACGGGCTGCTTTGGCTCTGCTGGAGTGTGTTGGAGCGTCGCAAAACCATGGGCCCCTTGGGGCCGTGTCTGATGGTGTTTTTAGCCATTGCCATTGTGGCCACAGGGTTTTCACCAGTGCCCCATGAAGCGCTCCCAGGTCTTTTCAAGTTGGTGCTCTATATGGGGGTCTGGGCACTGGCAACACGGCTACTGGAGCGAATTGATGGCTGGTGGAATCCCCTATTGGCTGCCCTGCTGCTGGGAGGTTTGGCAGAGTCTGTTGTGGCGCTGCGGCAGTTACAGGCAGGTGCGGTCCCCCTAGCCACCTGGTCTGATGGAATCTCCATGGCCCTGGGAGCCGAGCGGCTCTACGGCAGCTTGGGTAACCCCAATTTGCTGGGAGGCTATCTGGTGCCCATCATCCCCTTGGCCATTGGAGCAACTTTCCACTGGTGCCGTTGGCCCAGCCGCCTGTTTGCTGCCAGTACGGCGGTGCTGGCTACTCTGGCCCTGGTGCTCACCTATAGCCGTGGAGCATGGCTTGGCCTAGGAGCAGCCTTGGCATCCCTGCTGCTGTTGTGGGGTTGGGTCACCATGCCCAAGCTGCAAAATCGACGGCAGGCATTATTTCTTGTACTGCTGGTGGTCACATTGGTGGGGGCTGTGGCCCTAGCGGTGCTGCTGGAGCCTCTCCAGGTGAGATTGGTGAGCGCCCTGGCAGGCCGTGGCGACAGCTCAATTAATTTCCGCATCAACGTTTGGGTGGCCTCCTGGCAAATGTTCTTGGACAACCCCTGGACCGGCATTGGCCCTGGGCAGGATTCTTTCAACCGTATCTATCCCCTGTATCAACAGCCCACGTTTAATGCACTCAGTGCCTACTCCATGCCCCTTGAGTTGGGGGTGGAGTTGGGTATTGCCGGGCTGGTGGTGGGAATCACCATTTTCTGCCGTGCTCTTCACCAGGGCTGGAGACAACTCAAGGGGGCCATGGCCACACCAGGGGGGAAGGGCTGGCCCCAGATCAGTGTCATGGCCGCCGTGGTGGGTCTGGGAGCCCATGGCCTGGTGGACACCATCTTTTTGCGTCCGGAGGTGCAGCTCATCTGGTGGCTTTGCCTTGCCTTCTTGGCTATTCCGCAACCCTCACCCTCAAAGGAACCAGAAAGCCATAATTCCCCTGAGGGGTCCCGTGCCTTCTGCTAGGATCCCATTGATCTTTCTTGCCAAGGAGGTGGGAGGGCTGAGCACAAATACTCTTTATGACAAGGTCTGGGCACTTCACCAGGTGGCTCAGTTGCCCGGTGGCCAGACCCAGCTGTTCATTGGCCTGCACCTTATCCATGAGGTGACCAGTCCTCAGGCCTTTGCCATGCTGGCGGAACGGGGTCTCAAGGTGCGTCACCCTGAGCGAACTGTGGCCACAGTGGACCACATTGTTCCCACAACAGACCAGGGGCGACCTTTTGCAGATCCCCTAGCGGAGGCCATGCTCATGGCCTTGGAGAAGAACTGCGCCGAACACCATCTTCGTCTTTACGACTTCGACAGCGGCAACCAGGGCATTGTCCATGTGATTGCTCCGGAGTTGGGGTTAAGTCAGCCTGGAATGACCATTGCCTGTGGCGATTCCCATACCTCCACCCATGGAGCTTTTGGCGCCATTGCTTTTGGCATTGGCACCAGTCAAGTGCGTGACGTGCTGGCCAGCCAAAGCCTGGCCTTGGACAAGTTAAAGGTGCGCAAAATTGCCATTAACGGATCTCTGGCACCAGGTGTTTTTGCCAAAGATGTGGCCCTCCATATCATTCGCCAGCTTGGTGTGAAATCCGGGGTGGGCTATGCCTATGAGTTTGCAGGCAGCTGCGTTGAAGCCATGACCATGGAGGAGCGCATGACCCTTTGCAACATGGCCATTGAAGCGGGAGCCCGGTGTGGCTATGTGAATCCCGACCAGGTGTGTTTTGACTATCTCCAGCAGCGGCCCTGTGCACCTAAGGGTTCTGCATGGCAGCGTGCTGTGGCCTGGTGGCGCAGCCTGGCCAGCCATGCTGACGCCATCTATGACGACCAGGTGGCCATAGATGCTGCAGAAATCGCCCCTACGGTCACTTGGGGCATTACACCAGAGCAAGCAATAGCTGTAGATGAAACCATCCCCGCCCTAGATGACCTGCCCCCTAAGGAACAGCCATTAGCCCAAGAAGCCTATGGCTACATGGACCTAAAGCCAGGGCAACCCATTGCAGGAACACCTGTGGATGTTTGCTTCATCGGCAGTTGCACCAATGGCCGCCTCAGTGATTTGCGGGATGCAGCTTTGGTGGTTAAGGGCCGCCATGGGGCCACTGGAACCAGAACCTTTGTGGTGCCTGGTTCCCAACAGGTGGCCCGGGCCGCAGAAGGGGAGGGGCTAGATAAAATCTTTACCCAAGCAGGGTTTGAGTGGCGCCGGCCGGGGTGCTCCATGTGCCTTGCCATGAACCCTGATCGGCTGGAGGGTCGCCAGCTCAGCGCCAGTTCCAGCAACCGCAATTTCAAAGGGCGTCAGGGCTCAGCGGCCGGCCGCACCTTATTAATGAGTCCAGCCATGGTGGCCGCTGCAGCGGTCAATGGGGTGGTCACCGATGTGCGCACCATGCTGGCCAGCCCCCAAGGAACCAACCCATGACACCAGCAGCCATAACCACTGTGGAAGGTAGGGCCATGGCCCTTAGGGGCCATGACATTGATACGGACCGCATCATCCCAGCCCGTTTTCTCAAAAGCATCAGTTTTGCAGAGCTGGGCCACCATGTTTTTGCCGATGACCGCATGGCTGTTGAAGGGGAACATCCCTTTGACCGCCAAGAGCATCAAGGGGCCAGAATTTTGGTAGTCAACCGCAATTTTGGCTGTGGCTCCAGCCGTGAACATGCTCCCCAGGCCCTAGGCCGTTGGGGTATTGCAGCCGTCATCGGCGAAAGTTTTGCTGAAATCTTTGCCAGCAATTGCCTAGCTGTGGGCATGCCCTGCTTGAGAGGGGAGACAGGGGTAATTGAAGAATTGCAAGAGCTGGTTCAGAACCAACCTGAAGCTCATTTTCGCCTCACCCTTGCAGAACCCATGGTCCAGGGCCTGAATCGCCACTGGCCCCTGACC
>RKSC01000128.1 GCA_007571085.1 Synechococcus sp. PNGco_S_binSS4 | reverse complement strand
TGGCGGAACATCCCCTATAGATGGATGCCGGATGACGGGGGGCCCCTCCACTACAGGAAAGCACTTCACCCGTCTCCGGATCCGTCGCAAGACCACGGTCGTTGATGGCATTCCTGTAGTGTTCAGCAATAATTTCTCCGGCATCCCGGTCCAGGCGGATCAGAATGTAGCCGGAAGGGTCAAGAGCAATGGTGCGGCGGGAGAGCCTGTCATCATGGCGCCGCCGTTCTTGGGGAGTCATGGCCATGGGGACCATCTTATTCGATTAAGGCAAGCAGCGGAAGGGCATCTCCCCATTCATGGCATTGATTTTCTCCATCAAATGGCGGTTGGCCTGGGGTAGCCAGGCCCGTAGCAGTTGATCCAATGTGGAGTCAAACCAGCGGTGTAAGCAGGGAAACGGTTCCGCTTGGAAGCCACGGCGCTGTTTATGGCTGCCTCCCGCACCAGGGTCAAACTCCTCAATGCCCTGGTCAAGTGCCCAGGCAATGGGAGAGTAGTAACAGGTTTCAAAGTGGAGGCCACTCACCTCCACATGACTGCCCCAGTAACGACCCCAAAGCTGACGCCCATTGCGCAGACATAGGCTCATGGCCACCGGTGAACAGGGATCCCCTTGGTGGGCACTGAAGAGGACCAGATGTTGCCGTAGCCGTTGTTCTGCCAGCTGGAAAAACCCTTCCGTCAGGTACTTGCTCCCCCATGGACCCCAGCGGGCACAATGGGCACTATAAAAGCCATGCATCTGCTGCAACATGCCTGGGGGAATTTGGTCTCCTGCCATGGGCATGAGGCTGATTCCTGAGCCCATAACAGCACGGCGCTCTCGCTTGATATTGCGCCGTTGGTTGGCATTAAAACCAGCTAGGTAATCCGTAAAATGCCCCTGACCATTGCGGCTCCATTGGCTACGGAGCTGGATCCAGGTTGCACAACCAGCTTGCTCAGCCAGCCCAGCCCAATCACTATCCACATAGAGAAAGTTGGCGCTGAGAATGCCATTGCGCTGGCATAGATCATCCACCAGTTTGAGCATCAACTGGGTTAGGGCCCCGTGGTCTTCACCGGGAGCCATGAAGAAGCGGTAACCCAGAGCAGGTGTGAGGGGGCTCATACCCAACAGCTTGGGGTAGTACACCAACCCCAGCTGGCCAGCCACCTGGGCAAAAGGCTGATCAAAGACAAATTCACCATAGCTGTGGGCCTTGAGATAGAGGGGTGCAACAGCAATCAGCTCCTGGTGACGCCAGAGGCTCAGGTGACAGCTCTGCCAGCCATGGCGGGGGGCGATGGTGCCGGAAATCTCAAGGCAGTGGAGCCAGTCCCAGGAAAAGTGGGGAAGATCATGGGGTTCCACCAGATCACGCCAGGCAGCCTGCGGAATCTCCGCAATGGATTGGTGCCAGCAGGCCCGCAAATCCGTCCCCATGGGGCCCCATCTGTGTTGCCTACATTGTGGCCTTCTGGGGCTGGCTTGGGATGACAGACGTTGAAGATTCTTCCCCATCAGCCAGGGCCCAGCAGTGGGGCTCATCCCTGGGCTTTGTTTTGGCTGCCTCAGGCAGTGCCATTGGCTTGGGCAACCTCTGGGGACTGCCCTATCGACTTGCCCAGGGTGGGGGCATGGCATTTCTTGTGCTTTATCTTGTGGCCGTAGTGTTGCTGGGCTTTCCCCTGCTTCTGGCGGAGCTGGTGCTGGGGTGCCACACAGGACGCTCACCCGTACTGGCCACCAGGGCAGTGGGTGGCCCATCCTGGCAGCTTTTGGGTTGGCTCTTCCCCTTAAGTAGCACCCTGATTCTGGGCTACTACGCCGTTATGACTGGCTGGGTGGGACGGGCACTCATTGAAGCCCTCCGTGGTCATCTTCCTACAGATCAAGGCAAGGGCGCCCCATTCTTTCTCCACCTGAGCCAAGGATGGCCTGAGGCTGGTGCCTACATGGTTGTTCTGGTGTTCACTGCATTTGTTGTGGCCACAGGGGTGCAACAGGGCATTGAGCGACTGAGCCGCTGGTCCATGCCAGCACTGCTTGTGCTGCTCATAGGGTTGCTGCTCTGGTCCCCATCTCTGCCAGAGGCGCTGCCAAGGTATAGAGAAGTGCTGTTCCACTGGCAGTGGTCAGATCTGCTGGATCCTGGGATTCTGCGGCAAGCCTTTGGCCAGGCATTCTTCTCGTTGGGCCTAGGAAGCGGCGCCATGGTGGCCTACGCATCCCATGTGCAAAACCGTGATCCCCTGCCTCAACAGGCAGCCGCCATCACAGTCCTGGACACCACCGTTGGCCTCATGGCAGTGTTCATCACTGTTCCCCTAATGGGCACCATTGCCCTGGGGCAAGAGGGCAACTTTGGGGCACTCAGCAATTTTTTTGTGTCCCTCCCTCTGGGCTTTGCTTCCCTTGGCCATGGAGGTGTTGTGCTGGCGGTGGCCTTCTTCCTCCTGGCCGGTATTGCTGCTGTCACCTCAGCCGTGGCCTTGCTGGAGGTGCCCGTTTCTGTGCTGGTGGACAGCCTGGGCTGGGGTCGAGGGGCCACAGCCTGGGGGACCGGGGCGGTGGCGGCCATCCTTGGATTGCCAGCCCTGTTGAGTACAGACCTGCTCATGGCCAGCCATGATCTGTTTGGTGGGGTGGTGTTGATTGGCAGTGGGCTGCTGCTGAGCCTGTTGATGGGCTGGGTGGCACCTGAACAGGTTATGGGGAATCTGCCCCAGTGCCCCCGGCCATTGCTCCAGGGGGTGCTGCTGGCCCTACGCTGGCTGATCCCCCTAGTGCTTGGGGGCGTTCTCCTGCTCTCCTCCATGGATCTGCTGCGGATGAACCTTGCCCTTCGGTTATGAATGGCGGCTGTAAGCCCATGGCCAGAAGCAACAGAGACCTAATTTCACAGATCTATTTCCACATACGTAAAGGCACCATGGGTTGGTTGTGCATGTACTCCTTACCGGTTTGGGCAAAGCGATGGGGGGAGTATTGAAAAGCTATGGAGCAGGGGGTTGAGGATGGTGCCAGTCCCCATGGCGGCCACCTTGTTTGCGCAGCAAGCGCACCCCACCCATTTCCATGGCGGGGTCCAGGGCTTTGGCCATGTCATAGATGGTCAACAGCCCCACCTGCACGGCCGTGAGTGCTTCCATTTCCACCCCGGTGGGACCATGGGTTTCTACAGAGACCTGTACCCGCACAGCAGACCGGTGGACCATGGGACTGATGTGCACCTGCACCCCATGGATGGGCAAGGGGTGACAGAGGGGTATGAGCTCCCAGGTGCGCTTGGCGGCCTGAATGGCAGCAATGCGGGCCACAGCCACCACATCCCCCTTGGGCACATCAGCAGCGGTGATCCGCTGAAGCACACCGGGGTCCATGCGAATCCAACCCTCCGCCAAGGCTTGACGGTTTGTGGAGGGGCGCTCCCCCACAGAGACCATGTGAACCTGACCTTGCTCATTGAGATGGGAGAATTCCACAGGTGGTAAGGGTCCTGGCCACAGGAACCCACAGGAATTGGATAGATGAATTTAATGTTGTCCCATTCTGATCCAGAAAGCCCATGGGCTGTGCCGGAATGGTGATCTGGAAGCGCCCCTCCACCCTGTTTTGTGTCTTTCTTACTCTGCTCTATGACCGGGTTGGGGAAAGCGTGGTCTTCCCCCTGCTCACCTTTTTGGTGGCGCCCCTGGTACCAACCAGCCAGTTGGGATTAGTGATTGGATTGCTGGGGGGCAGCTATACCATTGCCCAATTCCTGGCCACCCCGGTGATTGGCTCCTTCAGTGATAACTTTGGCCGGCGGCCGGTTCTGCTGATTTGCATTGCTGGCTCCGCCTTGGGAGTGGGCCTGTTTGGGGTGGGAGCTGGCCTGGGTGCTGCTGAAGCCACAGGCTGGGGTTGGCTGGCCCTACCGCTCATGTTTGGGGGCCGCATTCTGGATGGGGCAACGGGGGGAACGGCAGCCACCGCCCAGGCGGTTATTGCTGACACCACACCACCTGAGGGGCGCGCCCAAGCCTTTGGACTCATTGGTCTGGCCTTTGGGTTGGGATTCATCATTGGGCCAGGGCTGGGTGGCTGGCTGGCCAACGTGCATCTGCAGCTGCCCATTGCCATTGCCGTGGCCATTGCCGTGGTTAACTTCTTAGTCACTTTCCTGCTGCTGCCGGAAA
>RKSC01000095.1 GCA_007571085.1 Synechococcus sp. PNGco_S_binSS4 | reverse complement strand
CCTCTGTGGATAAGCCTTTGCAGACACCTGGTCTTCCCACAAAGCAGGCCAATGGATCGTCTCCATCGGCTGCAACCACAGAGCAGGGGCACAAGGCACCCAGACCTGCTGCTGCCAAGCAACCGCCCCAGCTCATGGCTCCGCCAAAGTCGGCGGCCCTGAAATCCCCTGTCACCCCAAAGCCTATTCGTAAGCCCGTCGGTCGAACCAGTTCCCCATCCACCATTGCTGCCGGGACTTCTAGGGCACCTAAGGATCAGCACTCTCGATCAAGTAGCACATCAACAACAGCCACTCCAGCCAAGGCACCTCAGGCTGTCAGACCTCCAGGTTCCAGTAGCCCCACCCAGCCTCCACAGGCTGCCAAGACAGCTGAGCCGCCAACCCGTCGTCCCATAAGGGCCACCCCGGCCCGCTCCGTGGTGGCCTCAGGCATGCCCCGTTCCCGCTCGTCCACCTTGGTAGGGCGCCCGGAAACCAGCCGCTCCACCCAGCCCACACCCCAAGCAGAACCACCCGTGCGGCGACCCCAAATCGTGGCACGCCGTCCCAATGCCAGGGTTGGGATATCCCAGCAGCCCACAGGTGTGGGGGCCCCGCCAGAGCAGAGCCGTCCAGAGTCTGTGGGGCGTCTCCAGCAGAGTGGTGGTGCCAGTGGCAAGGCACCTGTGCGGATCAGCACACCCCCTGGCAAGCGCCGTTCAAAACCATCCGAGTCCCCCTCACCAGAGCTTGTTGGCCGTCCTCAGCGGCGCAGCCCAGGTGGGCCTCCGGGCATTAGCCGGCCTGGAGGAACAGGATCTGAGGGTCCTCAAGGTCTTCCCCCCGGTGTGCGCCGCCCACCAGCACCCGGTGAATTGCTGGACAAACCCGCCTCCGGTGGCTCCCCAGGCACTGTGCTGCGTCCCAAGCCGGAACCCAAAACCACCGCACAAGGCCCCACCCCACCACGACGACCTGGATTGCCCCGTAGTGGGGCCCCCGGCCGCTTCCGCCCTGGTGCCGGTGGACGGCCTCGCCGCCCAGAGTGGGATGACTCAGCACGCCTAGAGCAGCTCCGTCGTGGGGGTTGGGCTAGTAAGCAACGCACCAAGGTTCACATAATTGGCGATAACGACGACGATGTGAATGCTGGTGAGGGCTTTGCCAGCGAAGGAGCAGCTGCGGTGCTCTCCGCGTCCCTGGCTCGCCCCTCCATAAAGCCCCAGGTTGGGCCAGAGCAACCTGGTGGGGCCAAAGCCAAAAAACGCAAGAGGCCCAAGGAAACAGCCCGGCAGCGGCAGCGGCGGCGGGCCATGGAACTACGTCAAGCCCGGGAAGCCAAGCAGCAACGCCCCGAGATGCTGGTGGTGCCAGAAGGCAACCTGACTGTCCAAGAATTGGCAGAAGCCCTGAGCGTGGACAGCTCAGACATCATCAAATCCCTATTCTTCAAAGGTATTTCCGCGACGGTCACCCAATCTCTGGATTTGCCTGCCATCGAGAAGGTGGCGGAAGAGTTTGGGGTGCCTGTGGTGGAGGATGACGTGGAGGCCGCAGCCAAGAAGACTGTTGCCATGATTGAAGATGAGGATCTTGGCAGCCTGATTCAGCGTCCACCAGTAGTAACTGTGATGGGCCATGTGGACCACGGCAAGACCAGCCTCCTAGATGCCATTCGCAGTACCCGTGTAGCAGCAGGGGAGGCCGGTGGCATCACCCAGCACATTGGTGCTTACCAGGTGGAGGTGGACCAGAATGACATGTTCTCTCTCATCACCTTCCTGGACACACCTGGTCACGAGGCATTCACAGCCATGCGTGCTCGAGGCACCAAGGTGACCGACATTGCTGTCTTGGTGGTTGCAGCAGATGACGGGGTTCGCCCACAAACCATCGAGGCCATCAGCCATGCCCGGGCCGCAAAAGTGCCCATCGTGGTGGCCATCAACAAAATTGATAAGGAGGGGGCCAATCCAGACCGGGTGCGCCAGGAGCTGGCTGAACACGGCCTAGTTGGTGAGGAGTGGGGTGGTGACACCGTCATGGTTCCTGTCAGTGCCCTCAAGGACCAGAATATTGACAGGTTGCTGGAGATGATTCTCCTGGTTAGCGAAGTAGAGGATTTGCAAGCCAATCCTGAACGCCTAGCCAGGGGAACGGTGGTGGAGGCCCACCTGGACAGGACCAAGGGACCTGTTGCCACCTTGCTGATCCAAAACGGCACCCTGCGGCCTGGTGATGTGATTGCTGCTGGTCCGGTGCTGGGCAAGATTCGGGCCATGGTCAATGATCGGGGTGAGCGGGTGATGGAGGCGCTCCCCTCTGCTGCTGTGGAAGCTTTGGGCTTTAGCGAAGTGCCCACCGCAGGAGATGCATTTGAGGTCTTTGAAGATGAGAAAGCAGCCCGCAGCGTGGTGAGTGATCGGGTCAGCAATGCCCGTACAGCACGACTGGCCCAGCAGATGGCCAGCCGTCGTGTCAGCCTCACTGCTTTGTCGGATCAAGCCGCCGAGGGCGAGCTGAAGGAGCTGAACATCATCCTCAAAACCGATGTGCAGGGCTCTCTGGAGGCCATTCTGGGGTCCCTGGAGCAGCTCTCTCAAGAAGAGGTGCAGATCCGTGTCTTGTTGTCCTCCCCTGGGGAGATCACGGAAACTGACATTGACCTGGCCTCCGCCTCCGGTGCTGTTGTCATTGGCTTTAACACATCCATGGCCAGCGGCGCACGGCGGGCCGCAGAAGCAGCCTCTGTGGATGTGCGCAACTATGACGTCATCTACAAGCTGCTGGAGGATATTGAGGGGGCCATGGAGGGGCTGCTGGAACCGGAGCTGGTGGAAGAACCCCTGGGCTGGGCCGAGGTGCGTGTTGTCTTCTCAATTGGCAATGGTGCTGTGGCAGGTTGCTATGTCACCGAAGGCAAGTTGCAGCGCAATTGCCGACTACGGGTACACCGGGGCAAGCAACTGCTCCATGAAGGGGATCTGGACTCTCTCCGCCGCCTCAAGGACAATGTGAAGGAGGTGAACTCCGGCTATGAGTGTGGTGTGGGTCTAGATCATTTTATGGATTGGAAGGAGGGGGACCGATTAGAAGCCTTCTCCATGGTTATGGTGAGGCGCAAGCTGAATGGCTGAGGGGCCTCAGGGCCCCTTCTGAGGGGAGCGGTCCTTCCAAAGCAAGTAGGCGAATAGCACAACTGCACCCACTTGGATGAGTAGATCCTTCAGACCTACCACTTCTCCCCCAACAAAGCGCAGCACCATGATCATCAGCCCCAGGGCTGCTGAAGCCTCCAAGGCAATCCACAGGCCCCGCCGTAGGCTTTGCCATGGGGTCTTCAGTTCCTGTTCAAGCTTGGCTTTGAGTTGAGGATCCACAGGGTGCAATGGGGGAGAAGCCATGGTGGCTTGGGTTAGTTACCACGTTAGGTAGACTTACACAATTAGCCGCTGTAGCTCAGTTGGTAGAGCAACGCTTTCGTAAAGCGTGGGTCGTCGGTTCAAGTCCGGTCAGCGGCTTGGCAGGTGGTGGTCAGGAACTGTGTTATTTGCTACTGTCTAAGATGTCAATACTGTTTGGAGACGCAATGGTCCTCATCAGTTGGTCTCTCTCTGGTGATCGCAACCACGAAACCGTGGCTTTCCATGAGGCACGCCACCGTCGCCGTGAGCTAGAAGCCCGGGGAGCAGTTGTCTATTGGAGCGAAAGGGTCCACCACTACCCTCATGCCTGCTGAGGAGGGAGCAAGTTCAACAAGGTTTCCAGTCCCTCTTCTGGTGGTCTCAGCTTCTCCTGCCGGGTCAGGGCAAGGGCAATGCCCTTTTCCCCATAGGAGGCCTCATTGCAAAACACGGGCCAGACCGGCTCTTCCCCTTCATAGGAAACGGTTTCGCCGGTCTCCGTGAGAAATAAGGGATCTCCCCCACCTAGCTCAGTCCAGTCCCACTGGGGGCGATCTGGATGGAGACAGGCAGTGGAACGGCCATGGCTGTCCCGTGGCCAGTCCAGGCTACCCAGATGGCGGTGAACCACCATGGTTTCTGGAAGCTGGGCCTCACCGGCCAGGCAGTCCTTCAGCACGGCCAAAAATCCTTCCAGGCAAGCCGTTGTTTTGCGGACCGTTGCCCCGTCAACAATTCCTTGGGCCACAGGACCCACCTCCAACACCAAGCCGCAGGGCCACTGGCGCACCAAAAAGCCGCATTCCTCAGGTTGACTCTCGTTGATTTGAAATAGATAGATGGGCACACCCAGGGTCTGTTG
>RKSC01000024.1 GCA_007571085.1 Synechococcus sp. PNGco_S_binSS4 | reverse complement strand
GATTGATCTTCAAAAACAACCATGGACTAGAACGTAAATTGTGCCAAAGCACTTCTGGCAGGCCCTCAGGTGTAATGTGGAACCAGAACACCCCATCCCAATGCAAATCCGTTTCACTGATGATGTGCTCCAGGAGCAGTCGCCGGGTTCCATTATAGATATGGCATGGGTAGGAATCTCCGGCAGGGAACCGGAAATAGGGGCCCAGCATGAGGACACCATCAGGACCCACATCAACGCCCACATCCTCACAAAGGTGGTGGTACAAGAGCTTGCCTAGAGCATCTGTGTTGTGGGCCATCAGAGTAGGTTTGGGTGTTTTTCCAGGTATATACACAAGTTAGGATCTTGCAGGCTACAGTCTTGCGCACCGGATAGGCAATGAGCCTGTAAACTATGTATCACTATTGCATCAAACTTGGGCTTTGCCCCACTGGAGAAGGGGTTTAGCATTCCCTCACTAGGATCACCCACAGCTCCTTGCAGGAATGGATCACTATAGCTAATCAAGCACCTGTACACAGACCATGAAAACAAAGGCAGTTGGCCATCATTAATTCATCTATTTAATCCACCCACGTTAAAGCTCCTACCTTAAAGTTTTCCGGCAGACAGGGGAGGGCACTTCTACAAACTGAAGCCGATCTGTTGCTTTTGCCTCACATTCGGGTTTCTTGTCTGTTTCAATGGCACGTTCCGTGGCTCAGTGAATGTGAGAGCAGTGGCGGATGTCACCATGCCCATGGCCTGATCCATTGTAACGGGCAAGGGTCGGTTTTTTATATTGGTTAGGCAAATAGACAATACCATATGAGAAGTCCTGCTCGCTGTTCAGATTCTGCCCCTGATAAATCTGGAAACATTGCCTTTCCTCTCCCTCTCCCCGCTGGTGGTAGTTGCCCTGCCTGTAGCCTGGCTTGTCTAGCCACTGTGCCCTGGCATTGATCACCCGCATGGCCATGGATTGGAGCACATCTAGTTCCACCTCTCTGTAAAGCATGATAATTATGCTAATGACCCCTGGATTATTCCATGGGTTGGCAGATTTTAAGGTGCCTAGGCGGTGATGGGTGAGGAGAACCCCAAGGGAAGCACCTCAAGGGCAGGCTGCTGACCAGGTTTTTGCCAGGTGGTGGAGCTGGGAAGCGTCCGGCTTAGTTTTGCTCTCCTAGGCAAACTGTGAACCCGGACAGCAGCAGGTGCTCCTAGGCTACTGGATTGTTATCCTATGAATGATCTTAGGGCTACTGGATCTATTTAACGATCCGTTTAACCAGATTTATGATCTGAACTGTTTCTTGATTCCTTATCTGAAAGCTATGATCAAACAGGTCACGCAGATCAAGGTTTTCATCTGGCACAATACCGTCTCCGGGGTGGGAATGAGTCGTTGTTCCTTTTCTTACTGCATTTGACCGGGGCCTCCATAGCAATAAAGAGATGGCTGTTGGCTCCTCTTCCAAGTAGTTGTATGTTTTGAATAGACTAATTAGCCAATGACAGAACAGTTTACCATTTGTCAATTGCTTTGTGCAGTGACTTTTATGGGTAGTCTTCATCTCAAGCACAAAGAGATAAATCTTGCCTTGATAAAAACAGAAGAGAATGGCATCGCACATTTTAGCTAGGTTCTCTGGTGGTTTGTCACTAAGGAAGCCCAATGGTTTCTCTTTGGAATCTAGGGAAAATGCTATAGAATGCCTATTGGGAACACAGATTTTCGTTTGCATCCCATTATCGCTTAGTATCCAGCCTCGGCCATATCTTTTCAGCTTATATCTGGCATCAATAGCCTGCTGCATCGTAGTGATAAATTTACTGCTCATTTTCCATCTCCTGTAATCCATAATAGATATCATCATTAACTTCATTCAGACCACGGATTACCTCATCGAAGGTGCTGGCAACAATGCCGTCACTGGGTAAAATCTCAAATGGTGTAATAGTTCGATCATCAAACAAGTAAGCACCCACTTTGTTGGAATCCAACACTTCATCATCTTCATACTTGTATTTCTTACGCAAATCACCGGCACCTTTGTTACTCAGCATAATTAATGAGTTCAGCTCCCGAATAATATAGTCGCTATGGGTACTGATAACAATGTTCAAACCGGCATTGACGAGCTTTGCTAGAAACCGTGCGATCCTACGCTGGTTTTCTGGATGAAGGTTGAGTTCTGGTTCATCAATCATCAGCAGGTCACCGGTTTGTGCCTGGTATTCCAGATAGAACCAGAGCCCAAACAGGCTTTTCACAGTACTGGATGTCATGTGCAGGCCCAGGCTTTTGGTGCTATTGCCATCACGCTTAAGTTGGTAAGGCTTGAAGGTGATGGCCCTAGTACTCCTATCTACCTTGTAGTTGCCACGTACTAAGTTCCGCTTCAGATATTCCCCATGCTTATGGAAGCAGCTGCAACCACCACGCTGGTTTTCGGCTAACTGGTTTAGCCAAGTTATATAGTCAGAAATTGGTATGGCATAGGGGGAAGAAATAACGTCTTGCAGCAGTTCATGCAGGTCAATACTTTCCTTCGAGGCATGATGCAAGAGAGCGGTGCGACGGGTACTTAGCTCACGATAGAATAAATGTAAGCCAGAGCGTTCGGCAGGAATTAGGAAGGGATTGCTGAGATTATCCATCCGCTCCTGTAGTTCTTCTTCCCCAAAGCTTGGTATAAAGCGAGCGCTTCCCAATAGTTCCTTGCTAGTGTTGAAAATACTTGCCAGATTCTCATTAATATGACTTTTCAAAGATTCTAAACTGCACTGATGTTTAGTTTCGTCTAAGTTGCCTGGATCTTTCTTGGGACGAGCAAGCAGCCGATAGGTGTAATATAGAGAATACATGAACCAGGTCTTACCACTATTATTTGGACCGCAGAAAATTGTTAAGGGCTTCTGAGTGAATTTTCCTTCCTTAACAACTCCCAGGCTTTCAACCTTAAAAGTCATATTGTCCAGTTGTTTTGACATGCTGCACCTCCCATCATGGAACCACTCTAACCACAGCCAATGGGCCATGGCAGAGGATCAGTATTAAGATAATCCACACATCAACAAGCCCTAAAAAGACCCAGTACCCAAATGTGCTGAGGCCACTCACCGCTGGCTGCCAGTGAGTCTCCATGGTGGTTCTCTTGCCTTTGTTGACATCCTCTCCATTGCAGCTCTTCCCTTCCACCAGCAAGTGCAGGGGCGGCCCGCCGTCCACCAGCGGGATCAAGTCAGGTATGTAGATGGGTCATTGTCCCTACCACGGTTGTGGCAAGGACCAAGCGGCCCCTCGATGGCTGATTCATATGAGCTGGGCGATCACCTGGGGAGGCAATTGTCATAGGGCGGATGGCTCGTCAAACCATCCTGACGGATGGTGGTGGGGCAGTGGAGGTGATGGTGAGCGGCGCCGGATCACTAGGGAGCGCTTAGAGGTTCATCGTCAACGGCGGGCTGGGGCCCAGGGAGCTGGTGTGGCAGCTGCCAATGCTGCACGGATGGAGAGAACAGAGCCCCAGCCGGAGGAGCCCACTCACCATGGGTTGGGGCAGCCAGTCAAGTGCAGTCAGTGCCTCCTCTGCCAGCCCAGCCTGAATCACCCCAACCCAGGTCAATCTTATTGGGTCAACAGAGACTATGTTTGCCCCCATGGGGATGCCTAGGGGTATGGGGTGGCAGTTGAAACCGGAGGCTTTTATCCAGAAGCTGGGGGAGAATCCTGAAGCCATCTATTCCCTTGCCAGGTTGCACCAAAAGCCCTTAAGGGGAGAACCAGGGGTTCTTGGGGTCCAGGAGCCCATGGCCATGAATGAAATTGCACCGAGGTTGGGTCACCACCACCCCATCAGCCACAGTCTCCTTAACAATCTGTTACGGTTTAGTCTGTTGCACTGGAGCCCGTGAGCCAAGCTGATCTAACCATGTCCTCCCCCACCATTATCCGGGGAGCCACCATCACCACTGAAGATGGTGGGCGTCTCAATGCCTTTGCCCGTGAACCCCGCATGTTAGTGGTGGATGCTGACCAAGGTTGGGGCTTCCATGAGCGTGCTGAAAAGCTGAATGGTCGCATGGCCATGGTGGGCTTCGTTGCCTTACTGGCCACCGAGCTGCTCTTTGGCGGTGATGCCTTAACCCATGCCTTGCTGGGCATCGGATAGGTTTTTCCAGCTACAGATTATCCAGCTATAGAACTGGCTGGATCGTCTCCAGGATGGTGATAGTGGCAGAGAGCTTGCCCAAGTCCTCTGCCCAGCCACTGAGCATTTCTGCTTTGTTGCTGGCAATGGCCTCTTTCACCGCTTTCATGTGAAAGTCCTGGAGGGCTAGGAGCCAGAGCAATGCCCTGGCCTGGGCCTCCATGGGATTAAATCCTTCAGAAAACTGCTCCCGTAGGGCCTGCTCTTCTCGCTCTAGGACAGCTTGAAAAGCTTTCCCCAATGCCTCAGCAGCCCTGCGCCTCTCCTCAATATCAGGATCCTTAGGTTCCTTGCCATTACCGGAATCTGCATGGGGGAAAGAAGGGATTGACACCATGGGTTGTTGCGGTTTTGTGGGCCAGCTGTTGTCCATTGAGTGACCAGGCTGAGGCACTCAGCTGAGGTATTCAATGGATCTTTTTCTGCCGTGCCTTAGCCAACACCTCCAGGTAAAGGGCTTCAGGAACAGGACGAATATCATATTCCAGGGGCGCAGTTCCGTGGATGTGGGTGTGAATCTGGAGCCAGCTCTGGCGTTCCAGTTCCCCATGGTGCCCCACAGCACTGAGCACCTGATCAGCCAGGGTTTCCACCAACTGCTGACGGGCCACCGTATGCACAGGGGGCAAAGACTGCTCTGGATTGGCCATGGGGCTCTGGATTGGTCATGATGGCAATGATATGGGTGGAGCTTCCCCATGAGTCTGACTTAAGCTGGAGCCCCCAGCTTCATCATCCTGGCCCGTGTAGTCCAATTGGCAGAGACAGGCGACTTAAAATCGCTCCAGTGCGGGTTCGACTCCCGCCACGGGCATGATGTTTTGCTCTCCATGGTTCTCCATCCGCTGTAGCCATGCTCTTACCATCTCTTGACACCCTTCTGCTTCTGGGGCTCTATGGGGCCCTGGGGGGCACCTATCTCATTGTGGCTCCAGCAGCCTTGATGGCCTGGCTTCACCGGCGCTGGCACACCATGGGGAAGGTGGAGCGTTTATTCACCTACGGATTGGTGTTTCTTCTGTTCCCAGGTCTGATTCTTTTATCCCCCTTCGTGAATCTGCGGCCCATGGGGGGCAGTAACAAGCCATGACCAAAGGTCATGTTCTCTTGCTGGGCTTGGCCCTGCTGGCCTTGGGAGGGGTGGCGCCCCAAGTGTTGGGATGGGCTGGTTTGGATGGTCCTGCTGCCGGGCTGGCTTCCTCCGCCCTACTTATGGGGGTGGTGATTCTCTGGGTAGCTAGCTATAGCTGGCGGGTTGTGCGGGGTGACATGACATTCATGCAGATGCGCAAGCAGTACCGCCAGCGCTATGACCAGGCCACTGACGAGGAATTGCTGCGTCGCTTTGAATCCCTCAGCCAGGCAGAACAGCAGGAATTGTTATCCTCCCTCACCCTGCCTGAGACCAGCCCTGGAACTGATGGAGGCTCTCCAGGTTCGGACCATAGCCTCAAGGCTTGACCTGGATCGCCATGACTTCCCCTTTTTCTGCACAGGGTCCCATCCGGGCCCGCTTCGCGGCTCTGGCCCAGCAAAACCGCTGTGCCTTGATGCCTTTTTTGATGGCCGGTGATCCGGATTTGGAGACCACAGCCTCCTGCCTACTGGCATTGCAAAGCCAAGGGGCTGACCTGGTGGAGCTGGGTATTCCCTACAGTGATCCCCTTGCTGATGGTCCGGTGATTCAGGCTGCAGCTGGTCGGGCCCTAGGGGTGGGAACCAGCTGTGCTGGTGTTCTGAACATGCTGGCCAACCTTCGAGGGCAGCTACAGGTGCCAGTGGTGTTGTTTACCTATGCCAATCCCCTACTCAACATGGGGGTGGACACCTTTTGTGCCCGGGCAGCAGAAGCTGGCGCTGCCGGTCTGGTGGTACCTGACCTTCCCCTGGAGGAGGCCCAGCGCCTCTCACCCACTGTGGCGGCTGCAGGGCTGGACCTGGTGCTGTTGGTGGCACCCACCACATCCCCCCAGCGCATGGCCCAAATTGCCCAGACCAGCCGCGGTTTCATCTATCTGGTCAGCGTGACAGGGGTGACGGGGATGCGGGAAGTGGTTGACCAGCGGGTTGCCTCCTTAATTGGTCAACTCAAGTCTTTAGCTGAACAGCCTGTTGCTGTGGGCTTTGGCATATCCACTGCAGCCCATGCTCAGCAGGTGCGCCGCTGGGGTAGTGATGGGGCCATTGTGGGCAGTGCATTTGTGAAGCGAATTGCTGCCGTGCCATCCAGCAATGCAGCGGCAGCGGTGGGGACATTTTGCGCAGAGCTGCGCCAGGGACTGGATTCCACCCCATCCCCCAGCTGAGACACCAGAGAATGGGGAAGCCATACCCCCATGGACTATGAAGTTTGTGCTTTGGGGCCGCTATTGCAGCGACGCCCTCACCAAACGAACCCCCTATCGCAACCAACACCTAGCCGGTCTGCAGGAGCAGAAAGCCAGGGGGGTGCTACTCACCCTGGGTCCCACGGCAGGGAGCACCCATGTATTTGGTGTCTATGAGGCTCCATCTCAGGAGGAGGTGGAAGCCCTGGTCAAAGGTGACATCTACTGGAGAGAAGGCATTTGGACCCAGGTGGAGGTTTACCCCTGGACTGATGCCATTCCCTTCCCCAGCCCCTAGGTTCCCCCAGGGACATGGCTTCAGCTTGGCCTTAGCCCGCTCCCTAACCCAGGGCCTGGCTCACAATGGCACTCCACTGCACTCCACTGCCCTGCTGCCGGCGCCAGCTGTGGAACAGCCTCTCCTCCCCGAAGGTGCAATAGGGGCAGGTGTGAATGGCAGCAGCGGGAATACCCAGGTCCTGGAGCTGTAGGGCAGCGGCGGCGCGAATATCCAGGTGATCCCTTAAGGGCTGGTGGTTCACCGGAGGATCAGGCCGCAACCCACCAGCTGTGAGAAGCCGTTGCAACCCATCACCCTTGAGTTGGGCAGCCACCTTCATGGTCACCAATCGCTCCACCTGGTAGCGGGATCTGGAAATGGCTGGACCCAAAGCGACTTGGAGAGCAGCAGCTTCTGCTCCCTGGGCTGTTAGCTGATTTACAGCTGCAGATAGGACACCAGCTGCCAGGCTGCGCCACCCTCCATGGCAGGCCGCCCCATGGCCCGTCCGGGGATCTGCTATCACCACAGGTGTGCAATCGGCCCCACACACCCAAAGGCTTTGCCCCCCTGCAGTACTGATGAGTCCATCCGCCTCAGGCCATGGGGGGGCCACCGCTTCATGGGCCCTCACCACAAGGCCACCATGGACTTGGCGCAGGCGATGGACGGTTATGCCAGGACTCAGGTAGCCAGCCAGCTCTGAAGGTTCACGACCGGACCAATGGCGGGTGAAAAAACCATGGGCAAAGCCTTTGAGGGCATCACATTGCAAGAAATAGCCCCCATAACAGCCCACCCAGGTCCAGCCGGCAATGGTATTGAAGGTGGAATCTGGCCAGTCTGTAAATGGTGCAGGGGGGTGATCATTCATCAGGGCAGGATCTGATCACGGAGAAGCCAAAAGCCAGCAAAGTGCCGGGTTTGACGATTTTGCTGGACAGATAAAAACTGCAGGCCACCATTGTTTTGGCAAGAGGATTCAAATGTTGCGGCAGCAGCTTTGGCTTCGCCGGGGTTGAGGCGAGTCAGGAGCCAGGCAAGGAGGCCCACTCCCAAGAATCACCCCTGGCCGCATCGGGTAGGGGTTTGACAGGTGCCAACACTGGTGGCAGGGGATCAGCCTGGGGGCCAGCCAGGTATCCATCTTGATGGGGATAGACCGTGCGCTGCCGTTCCTGGAGCCAGTCAATCAATGCGTAGCAACGGCGGCTGGGCACCACAACCAAACCCAGGGGCTCGCTGGCCCGCTGCACCATGGCAATCATGGATTGGCGCCAACACCGTAGCCGTTGTGGAGGTTGATCCCCAAGGGCTTTCCCCTCCACCAGGGCTTGGCTCAAAGCTTCCCCCAACCAGAGGGAGTTCACCTGATCTGCCGGGCAGGCCTTGCAGAAACGAAACACCTGGTGGGGTGGGGTGTTGGCTGCCGGTGTGGCGCACACCAGCAATTCCCAGCACTTACGGTTGGCTGGATCCAGCAGGGGGCGGCTGTAGAAATCTACTTCCCAATCACTCATGCGCTGGTGTGGTCTCCGGGTAGCAGTGATGTGGTTTGGGCTGGGGAGGTGACCAGGTTTTCTGGTGGCTCCTGCTCCTGTTGCTGCTCTTGGAGGAGGAGGGAACGGGCCCGCTCTGCCCGGTGTTCTGCCTGGTTCATCACATCAGCTTTGAATAAGAGCATCTCGCCAGGCATGTTTTCCAGAAGGGCTGTGTTGAGGGCAATGCGACCACGGCCAGCATCCACATGGGTGACCAGGGCGGAGATGGTTTCCCCCACGGTGAACAGCTGTTCCAGACTACGAATATGGCCTGCACTGATGGAGTTCTGGTGCAGCAGACCACTGATTGCTCCCAGATCAATGAAGCAACCAAAGCGTTTGATTCCACTCACCTGACCCGTCACCAGGTCCCCCACCTTCAGCTCTGCAAAGCGCTGGGCACGGGAAGCCCGCTTCTCTGACAGCACCAGCTTGGAGGTCTCCGGGTGCACCTCCAGAAAGGTCACCCCCAGGGTTTTGCCTACCAGGGCACTGTGGTTCTCTCCATCAACCAGCTGGGAGCGGGGAATAAAACCTCGAAGCCCTTCCACATGGCAGGTGCAGCCGCCCCGGTTAAAGCCGTTAATGGTGGTTTGCACCACAGCAGCCTCCTGAGCCAGGCGCGCCACCGTTTTCCAGCTATCCCGCATCATCAGGGCTCGACAGCTGACGGTGACCATTCCTTCTGCATTCTGCTCACTTGTCACCAGCATCTTCAGCTCCTTACCCTTGGGAAATTGCTCCACCAAATCAGTGATCACCCCGAAGCCACACTCTTGCTTGGGCAGCCAGCCAGGTGCTTTGCCCCCAATATCCACGTAAATACCATCTGTTTCATGGCCTGTCACGGTTCCAGCAACCTCCTGCCCCTTACCACCAATGGTGGTGCTCTCATCTAGGGCTGACTGGAAGGATGCTTCATCAAAGTCAACATCGTCCACACTGCGGGGTGTGAAGGACATTTGGGCCTTTTCCCCTTCCCCAGGAGCCTGATTATGACCACTGGACTCCCTAGGCTCAGTGGAACGGGGGGCCATGCCCAGAAAGCGGCTCAGATCCTGTTGAGGGGATGGGGTGGCCCTCTTCTCCGGTGCTTGGGGTGGTGACTGGTTTTTCAGGGATGGACGGGGTTGTGCGCCGGTGCTGGTGGGTAGTGGGGGAGGGCTTGCTGCTGACAGGGGCTCTTCCTGGCATTCCTCTCGAGGCTCAGACTTATTGATCTTCAGGATTGATAGGCCAGGGGCACCTTTTGGGGCCGGGCCCGGGCCATTCTTTGCTTTCATCACGGCAACAGATGGACTGAAGGCATTATGGACCGACTGCCTCTGCATACTTGCGGCTCCCATGAACCCTGAGCAGCACCCTGGTCTCCACCAGCTCAGCTGGCCAGAGGTAAAACGTGCTGCTACTTGTGACAGCAGCACGGTGGTGGTGCCCTGGGGTAGCTTGGAGCAGCATGGGCCCCATTTGCCCCTAGGGACCGATGGCTTTTTTGCAGAAAAGGTGCTCCAGCAGGTGCTGAACCTGCTCCCCCCCCAACTGCCCATCTGGTGGCTGCCATTGCAAAGCTTAGGATTTGCACCGGAACACCAGGGGTTTGGGGTTAGCTTCACCCAGCAGGCAGAAACCATGCTGGCCCAGGTGGAGGCCATTGCCAAACCTCTGGCCCAGGCAGGTTTTCAGCGGCTTGTGCTATTCAATGGCCATGGGGGCCAGATCAGCCTGCTGGATGTGGCAGCACGGCAGGTACATGGACGTCATCCCCAGCTGGGTGTCCATTCCTGGTTCCTCTGGGATGTGGAGGGGTTGCTAGAGCTCATCCCGGAACCTGAGGGCAGGGAAGACCTCCATGCCGGCTTGGCAGAAACCAGCCTGATGCTCCACATGGCTCCAGAACTGGTGCAGCTTGAGCGGGCTGTACCTGAGCCACCTCCTGCTCCCCCGCCAGGTCTCTCCTTAGAAGGGCGCTGCCCCAGCGCTTGGCACACCATGGACCTGAGCCGCTCAGGAACTGTGGGCACACCTCAACGGGCCAATGTTGCCCTAGGGGCTACCCTTTACCACAAACTAGTGCAAGGGTGGTTGACAAGTTTTACCACACTGCTGCAGAGCCCATGGCCTCCTCGAAGGTCCATTGAATCTTCGGATAGAATATAAAATCTAAAATCATCACAGCTGGCCACAATCCATCCCCCAGTCCATGTCAAATTCCACCACTGTCCCCCATCCCCTTGCCTCCTCAGCTGATCTGGTTACCCCCCTGCCTGACTTCACTTCAGCCACCTATAAGGATGCCTACAGCCGCATCAACGGCATTGTGATTGAGGGGGAGCAGGAGGCCCATGACAACTACCAGGCCCTGGCAAGGCTCCTGCCTGAGCAGGCTGAGAACCTGGTCCAACTGGCTCGCATGGAGATGAAGCACAAGCGTGGCTTCCAAGCCTGTGGCAGGAATCTGAAGGTGGAACCCGATATGGACTTTGCCAAGAGGTTTTTTGAGCCTCTTCGCAACAACTTTCAAGTGGCCCGTGGTGAAGGCAAGGTGGCCACCTGTCTGCTAATCCAGGCCATTTTGATTGAAGCTTTTTCCATTGCCGCCTATCACATCTATATCCCTGTTGCTGACCCCTTCGCCCGTAAGGTGACCGAAGGGGTGGTGAAGGATGAGTACCTGCACCTCAACTATGGCCAAGAGTGGCTCAAGGCCCATTTTGACCAGGTGAAAGAGGAGATTATGGCAGCCAACAAAGCCAACCTGCCCCTCATCAAAACCATGCTTGATGAGGTGGAGAAGGATGCGGGCCAGCTCCAGATGGAGAAGGAAAGCCTGATTGAGGATTTCCTCATTGGCTACCAAGAGGCCCTCAGTGATGTGGGCTTTACCACCCGGGAGCTCATTAGGATGAGCGCACAGGGCCTGAGCTGAGGCTCTAGGTTCCCCTCAGGTTGAAAACTGAAACGTACATGTTTGGACTGATCGGCCACTCCACAAGCTTCTCTGTGGCCAAGAAGCGGGCGGAACAGCTGGGCTACATGGAACATGCTAAGGGAGATCTGGACACCTGGTGCAGCACACCCCCCCAGCTGCTGGAAACCTTCACCGTGCAAAGTCGCACAGGGAAGGAGATTTCAGGGGCCTACATTGATTCTTGCTTCCTGCCAGAGATGCTGCCGTCCCGCTTCAAAACGGCAGCCCGCAAGGTGCAGAATGCCATGGCCTATGCCCAGAAGCAGGGGTTCAGCATTACAGCCCTGGGGGGGTTTACGTCGATTATTTTTGAGAACTTTGACCTGGCCCGCTTCCAAAAGGTGCGCTCCACCCTGCTGGAATGGAAGCGCTTTACCACCGGCAATACCCACACCGCTTGGATCATTTGCCGACAGGTGGAAGAGAATGCCCCGCGCCTGGGCATTGCCCTAGAGAAGGCCAGGGTGGCCGTTGTGGGCGCAACTGGAGACATTGGCACTGCGGTCTGCCATTGGCTGCAGCAGCGCACAGGTGTGCAGCAGCTGTTGCTGGTGGCCCGTCACAGGGGACGGCTGGAGGTGCTTCAGCAAGAGTTGGGGGACGGTAGCCAGATACTTCCCTTGGAGCAGGCCGTACCAGAGGCAGATGTGGTGGTGTGGGTAGCCAGCCTGCCCAAAACAGTGGAGCTCAATACCAGCAACCTGCGGCGCCCCTGCTTGATGGTGGATGGCGGTTACCCCAAAAATCTGGACACCCGCCTCCACGGTCCTGACCTACATGTGTTGAAAGGGGGCATTGTGGAGTTCTGGCGAGATATTGGTTGGCACATGATGCAGATCGCTGAAATGGAGCGCCCCAACCATCAAATGTTTGCTTGCTTTGCAGAAGCCATGCTGCTGGAATTTGAAGGCTGGCACACAAACTTCAGCTGGGGGCGCAACAACATCAGTCTGGCAGCCATGGAGCAGATTGGCCAAGCCTCTGTGCGCCATGGCTTCCAAGCCCTGGGCCTAAGGGACCTGGTCACGACTCCGGTGCTCTCTGCCTCTTAATGTCCACCATGGCCAAGTCAAGCCAACACATCCTGGATTTTGAGCGGCCTTTGGCAGATTTGGAGGCCAAGATCCAGCAGATTCGCGCCGACTCGGAGAACAGTGACCTGGATGTGAGGCCCCAGGTGGAGCAGCTGGAACAGCTGGTGACCCAGCGGCGGCGGGAAATCTACGCCAACCTCACGCCGGCCCAGGTGATTCAGGTGGCCCGTCATCCCCAGCGGCCCAACACTCTCAATTACATAGAAAACCTTTGTGACACCTGGTATGAGCTCCACGGGGATCGCTGTGGTGCTGATGATGCCGCCCTGGTGGGGGGGGTGGGCACCATTGATGGGATTCCTCTCCTCATGCTGGGCCATCAGAAAGGGCGTGGAACCAAGGAAAATGTGGCCCGCAACTTTGGCATGGCCTCACCAGGGGGTTATAGGAAAGCCCTGCGACTCATGGAACATGGGGACCGTTTTCGTTTGCCTGTGCTGACGTTCATTGACACCCCTGGAGCCTATGCGGGTCTCACAGCGGAAGAACAGGGCCAGGGAGAGGCCATTGCCGTCAATCTGCGGGAAATGTTCGCCCTGCGGGTTCCCATTATTGGTTGTGTGATTGGGGAGGGTGGCTCTGGCGGTGCCTTGGGAATAGGTGTTGTGGATCGCCTGCTGATGTTTGAGCACAGCATCTACACCGTGGCCAGCCCTGAGGCCTGTGCCTCCATCCTCTGGCGAGATGCCGAGCGCTCAGCTGATGCAGCCCAGGCATTGAAAATCACCGCCCAAGATCTGAAGAGGCTGGGACTAGCTGATGGGGTGATTCCTGAGCCCCTAGGTGGCAACCATGCCTTCCCTGCCCAAGCTGTCCTTGCTCTGAAGGAGGCCCTGCTCCATCACCTAAAATCCCTGCAAAGTCTCAGCGCGGCAGAGCTTTTAGAACAGCGCTATGAGAAGTTCCGCCGCATGGGCTCCATTCTGGAGACAGGTAAGGAGGCCAACCCTTAAACTTTCGCAAAGACAGCGGTCTGAATGATCTGCCTGCAGATCCTTGCCTCCTTCGCTAACTGAGCCCTGACATCAACCACCACACCCCCTTCACCCCTGCGCCGCTCCGTGCTCATCACGGGTGCCTCCCGAGGGATTGGTGCCGCAGTGGCACGGCACTTTGCAGCTCAGGGGTGGGCCTTACAACTCCTGGCCCGTGATGGCTCCGCCTTGGAGGCCATGGCAAGCTCCCTCCAACAACAGGGAACTGTGGTTCATGTGGCCATGGTGGATCTGAGCAGGGCTGATGGTATTCAAGCTGGGGTGGAAACACTTCTCACCGCAGGAGGCTCCCCCGGGGTGCTGATCAACAATGCTGGAGCCGGCTACACAGCCCCTCTGGCCACCATGCCCCTGGAGGATTGGCAGTGGCTGGTGCAACTCAACATGACCAGTGTGCTCCAGGTGACCCAAGCTGTTCTTCCAGGAATGCGTGCCGCTGGGGGTGGGCTGATTATCAATATCAGCAGCCATGCTGCTGATCAAGCCTTCCCCAACTGGGGGGCCTATGGCATGACCAAGGCTGCCCTTGGGGCATTCAGCCGTTCCTTGGCTGTGGAGGAGGCAGCACAAGGGATTCGCGTCACGACGGTCAGCTTGGGTGCGGTTAATACACCCCTCTGGGACACCGCCACGGTCCACGCTGACCTGGACCGTCATGCCATGCTGGATCCAACAGATGTTGCTGATGCCATTCTTCATCTGGCGGAACAACCTTCCAGACAGCGCATCGAGAACCTCACCCTGCTTCCTGCCGCTGGAGCGCTCTGATCTTTTTTGAAGATGACCCTTGACGATCTGAAGTCTATGCCGTCGTTGGAGGCAGATTTTGATGTGGCGGTGTCCAATATGCGCACCCCCTCTACAAGCTGTGCCGATGATGTTGCAGGACAAGCCTTGCCCTCAACCATCAGTAGCCGCATTCGTCAACGGCTACAGGGGGCAGGCATCTCTTTTTTTGCCAATGACAACATTGCCAACCACCTGGAAGAAGGGGAGCTTGAGGCCCTACAGCAAGAGGTGACTGACCAGGTGCGTGGCCTGCTCAAGAGTCTGGTCATTGATGTTGACAATGACCACAACACCATGGAAACCGCTGAGCGGGTAGCCAAGATGTACCTCCACGAGGTATTCAAGGGGCGCTACCACCATCAGCCCAAGGTGGCCTCGTTCCCCAATGTGAAGCAGCTGGACGAGATCTACACCGTTGGCCCTATTACAGTGCGCTCAGCCTGCTCCCACCATTTGGTACCTATCCTGGGCCACTGTTGGATTGGCATTCAGCCGGGTGAGCGGGTCATTGGCCTGAGCAAATTCAGCCGTATTGCAGATTGGGTGTTTTCTAGGCCCCATATCCAAGAAGAAGCTGTAATCATCCTGGCTGACGAAATTGAAGCTCTCTGCCGACCTGAGGGGCTAGGCATTGTGCTCAAGGCTCAGCACTACTGCATGAAGTGGCGTGGTGTGAAGGAACCCCAAGCATCCATGGTGAACAGTGTGGTGCGGGGCAGTTTTCGCAGTAACCCTTCCATGAAGAAAGAATTCTTTGATCTGATTCGTCAGCAAGAGACCCTGCTCTGAGGGTGGTCTTGGGGCTCTGGGAGTGGTGTTTTTTGGGGTGCAACCTCAAACTCCAGCCCCTCTCACGGCAGCCACAAAGGCCTTGCAGCGAGCAAGGTTTTTCTGGCCCGTGGTCTGCTCCAGTCGGCTAGAGGCATCCACACCATGGGGTCTTACCCCCATGGCTGTCAGTTGCTGAAGGGTGCTGGCCACATTCTCCACCCCCAGACCTCCAGCTAGCCACCAGGGCCCTTGCAAGCACTGCCCTTGAAACCAGTTCACAGGAATCCGTTGGCCTGTTCCCCCCAGCTGCTGGGGAACATGGGCATCAAACAACCGGGCCGCAGATCCATCATGGTGCTGCTGAACACTTTGCAGGTCATGGGGGCTGCGGATGCGGTGGGCTTTCCAAATGGGCAGTTCCCAGCGTTCAGCCATTTGGCGGCAGCGTTCAGGGGACTCTTGGCCATGGAGCTGGAGGATGGTGGGCCGTTCCCTGCTGTCCCTGGCATCCAGGTAGGTTTCTAGCCAGCCATCCTCCCCATCAGCCACCACCAGCACCCGCTCCACAGAAGCATCTTGATGGTGAACAGCAGCCCAAATGGCGTGACAGGTCTCCGGTGCAACCCAGCGGGGTGAACCTGCCACAGCAATCACCCCTATGGCCTGAACCCCATAGGCGGTTACCGCCTGAGCCTGCTGGGGTGTTGTCAAGCCACAGATTTTGATCTGAACAGAAACATTCTCCATGGTTGGGATCTCCCCCATTGGCCCAAGGGCTGAGCTTTCTAGGATGACAAAAGGCCGAGCGCTCTCATGGGAAAAGCCTGGACAATTGGGACCATTTGCGGTATTCCCCTGCGGGTTCATCCCAGCTGGCTGGTGATAGTTGGCCTGGCCACGGTCTTGTTTCAATCCCAGTATGGGGAGCTTCTGCAGGAGCGTCAGCTGGGGGTGACGGCACCTGGCCTCTGGCTGATGGGTTTTCTGACGGTGCTCCTCCTCTTTGGTTCCGTTCTGCTCCATGAACTGGGCCATTCCCTCGTGGCACTCCGCCACGGGGTCAAGGTGCAGAGCATCACCCTTTTTCTCTTTGGTGGTGTGGCCACCGTTGAGCAGGAGTGCAATTCAGCCCTTGCCGCCCTCCAGGTGGCAGCAGCAGGCCCTGCCGTTAGTTTTGCCCTAGCCCTTGGTTTTTTCCTGCTTTCCGGTATTAGTGAAGTAACTCAGCCCATTGCCGCGGTTGTCTGCCAGCGATTGATGGTGCTCAACCTGGTTTTGGGCATATTCAACCTGCTGCCGGGTCTGCCCTTGGATGGTGGGCTTATTCTCAAGGCCCTGGTGTGGCACTTCAGTGGTAGCCGTCGCCGAGGAATTCAAGTGGCTGCCACCACTGGTTTGGCCTTGGCCACCATGGCCATTGCCCTGGGCATATGGCTGCTCCTGGTTTTGGGCACCTTCTCAGGAATCTGGCTGGCATTGCTGGGTTGGATGGGCCTGGAAGCCGCCAGAGGTCAGTTGCAACTCCTACGGCTGCAAGACCAACTGCTCCAGTTGCGAGTCCAACAGGTGCAGGGGCGCCGATTCCGGATTTTGGACGACCCCCAAATGGACCTGAAGACCCTGAGCCTTCAGCTGGGGCGGGAGACAAAAGACAACAATATGGGACCCCAGGACTGGCTTCTGGTTTGCGCTGGCCACCGCTGGCTGGGGCGCTTCCAGCCAGAGTCACTCAAAACACTGCCGGTGCAGTGCTGGTCTCGGGAGATGGTGAGCCAGCGACTCCAACCCATGGCAGAGATACCCAGCATCAGTGATAACACCCCTCTTTGGAAGGCTGCCCTGGCATTAGAGGAGGCACCAGAATCACGTTTGCTGGTGCTCAATCCAGCCGGTCTACCCAGTGGCACCCTGGATCGGGTTGATCTGGTTGCCGCAGTCTGTAATGGTTTGGGAATGCGTCTACCCAAGCCCTTCCTGGCTCACATTCAACACATTGGCATCTACCCACCAGGCCTGCAATTGGGTCTTGTGGCCAGCACCATTGCAAATAGCGAAGACCTTAGCGCCTCTGCCAAACCTTAGGTTGACTCCCACTCCCAACTGCAAACACATGGAAGCCACCGTGCAGTTGCTGCTGCTGGTGGCCATGGCCCTTGTGGTTCTCCTGCCCCTGCTCTGGTTGGTTAGTACCTCCCTGAAGGGACCCGGTGAGAATATTTTTCACACCCCCCCTCAACTGCTGCCCCATGCCCCCAGCTTGGCAGCCTACGGGCGGTTGCTCCAGGACACCTTGATTCTGCGCTACCTGGTGAACAGCACGGTGGTCAGTGGCTTTTCTGTCACTGCCAATTTGCTCTTCTGTAGTTTGGCGGCTTTTCCCCTGGCACGGCTCCCCTTCTCAGGGCGGGGCTTGGTGCTGGCCTTGGTGGTGGCCACCATCTTGATCCCGTTTCAGGTGGTGATGATCCCTCTCTATCTGGTGATGGTACAGCTGGGTCTGCGGAACACCTATCTGGCACTGATTCTTCCCAATGCTGCCACCGCCTTTGGCATTTTTCTGCTGCGTCAAAGTTTTCTCGCTGTGCCCCAGGAGCTGGAGGAGGCAGCCCAGATGGATGGCTGCACTGTGTTGGGGCGCTGGTGGAATGTAATGATTCCTGCTGCCAAAGCCGACTTAATTACCCTGGGGGTGTTTGTATTTATCGGCACCTGGAGTGATTTTCTTTGGCCCCTGATTATCCTGGATGATCCGGTGCTCTACACCCTACCCCTAGGTCTACAGCAACTTTCCAGTAGTTTCTCCCTGGACTGGCGCCTGGTTGCTGCTGGTGCTGTGGTGTCCATGGTGCCCGTGCTCATGCTGTTTACCGTTGTCCAGGGATGGATCTTGCCCAGCGGCACCGCCAGTGGTCTTAAAGGGTGATCATCCCTCTGCTTCTGCTATAGCTATTAGCGGGTAATGATGTCTTGGGGGGCAATGGGATAGGGAATGCGGTGGTGTCGCATCCGCTTCCACACCCTCACAAAAGCATTCACCACCAGCTCCAGCTCCCCATGACTGAGACCAGACTGGTCCAGCTGGCCATCGTGGATTCTTGAATCCACGATGGAGCGTACCGTGGCCTGGGCCTTAGCCTCGGATACATGGGGGGATAGGGAGCGAAGGGCTGCTTCACAGCCATCTGCCAACATGTGAATCCCTGTCTCCCGAGAGCGAGGAGCTGGCCCCCGATAGCGGAAGTCCTTTTCCTTAGCCCCAGGGTTCTGCTTTTGAGCAGCATGCCAGAAGTACTCCATCCGCATGGTGCCCTGGTGCTCCGGAATGAAGTCACAAACAGCCTGGGGTAGGCGGGCCCGGCGGGCCATGCGCAGCCCTTCATCCACGTGGGCCTGCAACACCTTGGCACTAAACCAAGGATCATCCAACTCTTCATGGGGATTGTACCCGTCGTTTTGGTTTTCAATGAACCATTGGGGGCGGTGAAGCTTGCCAATGTCGTGGTAAAGGGAACCCGTACGCACCAGGTCCACATCCGCCTCAATGGTCCTGGCCCCCTCTTCTGCAAGGCCACAGATCATGAGAGTGTGCTCAAAGGTGCCCGGTGCTTCCTTGGAAAGGCGCCGCAGTAGGGGCCGTTGCAGATCAGCCAGCTCCAGCAGCCGACTGCGGCTCAGTAGACCACAGGCATCTTCCAACACTGGCGCCAGGTTGAAGCCCAATAACAGGATACCCCCCATGAGCAAACCCTCGCCCACAGACTCCCCACTGCTCAGAAAACCAACGGATAACCCGGTCTGCTCTGCCAACCAGAACACCAGCATCTGTAGTAGCAAGGCTCCCAAGGTGAGGAGGGTGGCTGTTTGCAAACGCTGGCCACGACTGCGCTGATAGCTGGACACCAGGGCTGCAACGGTGGCCATGATGACTGCCACCAGCACCCGAAGCAGGCCAACATTGTCTATGGGGAAGGGCCAGAGGGAACTGGCCACGGCCAACCAACCCAGAGCTGGTGCCGCACCCATCCCCTCCGCAAGCAGGAAGGTGGCTGGAACCAGCAATGCCAAGGGGCTCACCGCTATCTTCAACCACAGCTTCATACCCTGCACCAAAGCCATGGTGATGGGCAGCACCAACCCATGGCGGGGCTGTAGACGGGGGTGCCAGCGGCGTGCCACCTGCACCACCAGCCATGAACCTAGAGCCGCCTCACTGAAGCGCCAGGCCCATTCCGCCAGTTGTACCTGGCGGGGCACAAAGCCAAAATGATCTAGCACATCAAACTGACGGGAGGTAATCTCCTCCCCCCGGCTGACAATGAGATCCCTGGCCTTGACTTCGATCATCTCAGCATTCTGATTGAGTAGCTTCTCAGTGAGACTGCTGGTGAGGACAGGGTCTGTGCGCAGGTTGGTTTGCCCTAGGAGGGAGCGAACCAGAAGCTTGGCCCCCACCTGTTGTTGCTGCTCAGACAGATCAGACAATTGGTACAGTGCGGCCTCCCTCAGGCTCTTTTCCGAGAGAGAAGCCACTAATCCTTGAATCAACATGCCCTGTTGCACCTGGCGGATGTTCTCCTCCCAAAGCAATCGGTCCTCCTCCGATAGCTGCCTCTGGTGCTCCAGTTCTGCCTCCGAGAGCTCAATGGGGGTCACGGCCAGATCACCCATGGCCACACTGCGGCGCAACTCCCCCAGTCTCTGGTTCAAATCCTCCGCTAACAACTGGTTCTGCTGAGCATCAATCACATGGACAACGGTGCGTAGGCCCAGGTCACTGCGCCGGGCCTTGAGTGCTGCCTGGTCAATGACTTGGGCAGCTCTGGGTGCTCGATAGTCTTGCTCTGCGATGGTCCCAACAGCCAAAACCGGTTCCCGCAACAATGGCCAGCTGGAGAGGATTCCCACAAGAAGGGTTGCCATCAGAATGACCACCCACCATGACCGAGGCCATGGTCGAGGCCATGGTCGGGGCTGCTGCATCCGCTGAAAGCGACGCAGCAGAATGGCAGGACCGCCCTTATGGAGCCAGCTGAGCCAGGGAACTATGGCTTTATAAATCTCCATCGTGCATCAGTGCTTTGATTTTAGCCTGGGGCCAGTAGTTTGCTGCATGTTTTCCGGAGCCCATGGCAAAACATCTCAATGGTCAGTTATTGGCCAAGCGCCATGAGGCCAAGCTCAAGGCGTCCATTGCTCAATACCTTCCTCTGGCTAGCCACCCCCCTCGCCTGGTGGTGGTGCGGGTTGGGGATGATCCAGCCAGTGGGATCTACGTGGGTAAAAAGCAACAGGCCTGTGGCCGGGTTGGTATTGGGAGCCAGGTCATCCACCATCCGGCCATGGCCAGTCAAGAGGAAGTTCTGGAGACCATTCAGCAACTTAATAATGATTCCTCCTGTGATGGGGTCCTGGTGCAGATGCCCATTCCTTCCCACCTAGATGCTGGCCAACTGATCCTGGCCCTGGATCCAGCCAAGGATGTGGATGGACTTCATCCCCTCAATTTGGGTCACCTGTTGAAGGGTGAGCCGGGTCTGCGCTCCTGCACCCCAGCAGGGATCATGGCCCTCCTGGCCCATGGAGCCATTGACCTAGAAGGGATTGATGCACTGGTAATCGGCCGCAGCATCCTGGTGGGTCAGCCCATGGCCATCATGCTGCAGCAGGCCAATGCCACGGTGACCATGGCCCATTCCCGAACCCAAGATCTGGCTCAACAGTGCCGTCGGGCAGAATTGTTGGTGGTCGCTGCCGGCAAGCCGGGCTTGGTGGGTGCAGACTGGGTGCAGCCCGGAGCTGTGGTGGTGGATGTGGGCATTCACCGACGGCCATCCCAGGGGAATGGGGAAAAGGGAAATCTCTGTGGGGATGTACGCTTCCTAGAGGTGGAACCCATTGCAAGCCACATTACCCCTGTTCCAGGAGGGGTAGGCCCCATGACCGTTGCCATGCTGCTATGGAACACGGTGCAGGCTTGGCAGCAAGGCTGTTGCGGTGTTGTCACCCCATAACCTGCACCTCTGCTTAGCTGAAGTGTTCTTCCCATTCTCCCCTGAGAGAGAATGGCTCACCATGCCGTTTCTCTGGGATGGCTCCAGATCCATGCACCATGGCCGTTCAACAGCCCTTTGAATTGGAATCCTATCTTCAGGCCAAAAGGGTGCAGGTGGAGGCTGCACTTGCAACAGCCATGGAGCTGGAGGAACCTGCCAGCCTGCGCAAGGCCATGGAATATTCCCTGCTGGCGGGAGGTAAGCGGCTGCGCCCTATTCTCTGCCTGGCCAGTTGTGAGCTGGCCGGTGCAGATCCCCAACTGGCCTTACCCACGGCCTGTGCCTTGGAGATGGTGCACACAATGTCCCTAATCCATGACGACCTGCCGGCCATGGATGACGATGACCTGCGGCGGGGTCGTCCCACCAACCACAAAATGTTTGGTGAGGCCATGGCTATTTTAGCTGGTGATGCCTTGCTATGTCAGGCCTTTGAGATGGTCGCAGGGCGCTCTCCAGGTGTTCCGCCCCAGCGGCTGCTGGCGGTCACCACAGCTCTAGCCAGAGCTGCAGGAGCACCGGGCCTGGTGGGGGGTCAGGTGGTGGACCTGGCCAGTGAGGGGAAGCGGGTGTCCTTGGAGACACTGGAGTTCATTCACCGGCACAAGACAGGGGCCCTGCTGGAGGTGTCGGTCATCAGCGGTGCCATCATTGCTGGTGCCACGGAGGAACTGGTTGCAGATCTGCGCCATTACGCTGGCAACATTGGTCTGGCGTTCCAAATCATTGATGACATCCTGGATCAAACAGCAGACAGTGCCACCCTGGGTAAAACTGCGGGCAAGGACCTGCGCACTGAAAAGAGCACCTATCCGGCACTGCTGGGCCTTGCGGCCTCTCGCCAGAGTGCAGGGGAGCTGATTAAATCTGCAAAGGCTGCCCTCAGCCAGTGGGGAGAAGCTGCCCAACCTTTGTTGGCCCTGGCGGACTTCATCACCATCCGCAACCACTGATTCCTATGGATGTCCTTGCTGCCCTTTATGGGAATGCCGTCCTCGCCTGGGCCCTGGTGGCTTGTGGGGTGGCCCAGCTGAGCAAGCTGCTGATAGTCCTTGTGGCAGAGCAGCAGTGGCGCCCCGGGGTGCTCTTGGAAACCGGTGGAATGCCCTCCAGCCATGCAGCCTTGGTGAGTGGGGTGGCCGCAGGAGTGGGGTGGCAGGTTGGCTTTGATCAACCCCTCTTTGCCCTGGCCTGCACCATGGCTCTGGTGGTGATGTATGACGCTAGCGGTGTGCGCCGCGCCGCTGGCCTCCAAGCCGAACGGCTCAATGCTGTTACAGCGCCCAGCAACCCAGACCAGTGCCCACATCCGGAACCCCTGAATACCAATTTGGGTCACACCCGGCTCCAGGTATTGGTGGGCACCGTGTTGGGTGTGGCTGTGGTTCTTCTAGGTATTACATATCACGGTTTTTTTGGGGGCTGAAGATATAAATCACCCACTGCGGGAATCCATCCCTGGAGACGCCATTCCACACAGCCGGAAAGAATCATGGGATCACCCTGGATAAGGGCCAGGGCTGCTTCATAGTTTTCCGCCTCCAGAATCAGCAACCCACCTCCTCCGGGCTGGCCCTTCCCATCCACCAGGTAGCCACTCACCATGTCCCGGCCTTCCTGCTGTTGCTGGCGCACCCAGCGGCCATGGGCTGCCAGGTGGTGTCCCATGGTGTGGGCAGGAGCAGAAAACTGTTCGGTCTTGATGTACCAGGGCATGGTCAAACAGGAGGGGTTCTTCTAGCTTGAACCTTCAACTGCGGGGCTCCAACACCAGCTTGGGTTGCAGCTGTGCTGGTGACTTTATGGTTGCCATACCAGCCAAGACCCCATCAGGATTAAGCACCACCACCACCTGGCCCACCGAGAAAGCTGTGGGGATCGCCAAAGACTGGCCACAGCGCCAGGGGTGGTACTCCGCTGGGCTGAGCTGGTATTGGGGATAGCGGGTCAAGAGGGGCTGCTTGGCATCTTGAACCAGGGTTGCTGGGGATTGGTGCATTTGCAACTGGGACAGGGTGACAGCCTGGTGCAGGCCAAATCCCATGGCCTCTGTGCGGCGCAGGCTAGCCATGGTGCCCCCACAGCCCAGGGCTTCTCCCAAATCACGGGCAATGGAGCGGATGTAGGTGCCGGCACCGCAGCGCACCCG
This sequence comes from Synechococcus sp. PNGco_S_binSS4, assembly GCA_007571085.1. Classification (GTDB taxonomy): domain Bacteria; phylum Cyanobacteriota; class Cyanobacteriia; order PCC-6307; family Cyanobiaceae; genus Synechococcus_B. Next base: position 10,372 of record RKSC01000024.1, on the reverse strand, counting down.
GATGGTGAGTTGGGGAGATTCCCAGTGGAGTAGCTCCAGACTATGGATCACCACCTGGCGCTCCGGCGCCACCACCACTTCACCCCGTCTGGCTTTGCTATACAGCCGTTGACCATTGACCCGGATAGCAGAGACCGCCGGTGGACGCTGATGAATGGTGCCAGAAAAACCTGCCAGAGCCTGCTCCAGATCCCCTGCCCTCAGATGGGGTACGGAGCGTCGTTGTAAAACATCACCAGAGAGATCGTCTGTGCTGGTCTGGAGTCCCAGGGTTATGGTTCCCTCATAGGCCTTATCACCGCTTAAGTAGGGAAGGAGGCGGGTGGCCTTGCCCACAGCCATGGGCAGTAGGCCAGTGGCATCTGGATCCAGGGTGCCTCCATGGCCAACGGGACGCAGGCCCAGGCAGCGTCGCACCCAGGACACACAATCATGGGAGGTGCAACCTACAGGCTTATCAAGGATGAGAAAACCACTCAGGCTGCTCATTACAGCCATATCTGACTAGCCTGCTTCTCTTGGGATCTGCAGTGGGGATTTACCAGCACACCTAGGCGGGTAGCACCTGAATCCGCTTGCGGCAGGTGCCTCTGCGACGGATGGTTTGGAAGCCCACAACACCGTCCACCAGGGCAAAGAGGGTGTCATCCCGCCCGCGCCCCACGTTCTCACCAGGAAGGATGGCGGTGCCCCGTTGACGGATCAGAATGGAGCCTGCCTGGACCCACTCACTGCCGTAACGTTTAACACCAAGGCGCTTGGCGTTGGAATCACGACCATTGCGGGTGGAGCCTGTGCCTTTTTTGTGGGCCATGGAATCGCAGAAGGAGCAGAAGGAAAGGGAAAAGTGTTAGGGGACAGGCTCAACCTATGGTCTGGCCTGCCACAGTGATGGAATCCACCCGCACCCGGGTCAGGTCTTGGCGATGCCCCCGCTTGCTACGGGTTTTCTTTTTGCGGCGCATCTTGTAGACAATTAGCTTGGGGCCACGGCGATGAGCTAGGACTGTCAACTGGATCTGACCCCCGTCCACATAGGGAGTTCCCAAGGTGACTCCACCGCTGGAGCGCACCATGAGCACCTTATCCAGAATCAGGTTATCATCCGGTGAGGCATCCAGACGGTCCAGATCGTAGTAGCGGCCAGGTTGGAGCCAAAGCTGCCTGCCACAGGACTCCACAATGGCGTAAACGCCCAGGGAATGGGTGAGAGGGGATGGTGAGGGGTCTCCACCGGTGGCCGACTTGACAGTGCCAGACGGGGGAGCTGACGAGGAGGACATGGACAAAGGGGTGGGCGCAGTTTGGCTAGGCTCAGAAATGAGCCCATTGCAGGCCAAACCTGCTGACCGGCAAAGTAAGAATCCATTGTTAGGTTTTTGTAGATCCCTTGTCAAGGGAGCCCAGGTGGACTATGGGGAGCCCGTACCAGCCAGATCCCACCGGCCCCATTCCCCTTCTCTCTTGCTGTACCTGCCTTGCTGTACCTGCTCAACTGCTAGTCAAGATTCACAGTAATCACATTAAATCCACATTAAATTCAGGAACCAACCGACCACTGGGCTAAAATTGGTAGGGCAAAGCTGGTAGGGCAAAGCACAGCCCCCTGAAAGGCCATTGGTTGGCCTTGATTGAGATGGTGGTCTGCTAGTGGAGATGTACCGTAACACAATGGCTGTGGATCAACCCAGCCAAATGAACCCCATGGGACTGCCCGATGAGCTCTCGTAAGACCTACATTCTCAAGCTCTATGTGGCGGGCAACACACCCAACTCTATGCGTGCACTCAAAACCCTACAGGACATCCTGGAGACAGAGTTCAAAGGTGTCTATGCCCTCAAGGTGATCGATGTGCTGAAAAATCCCCAGCTTGCTGAAGAAGATAAAATCCTGGCCACCCCCACCTTGGCAAAGATTTTGCCCCCACCGGTGCGACGCATAATTGGTGATCTCTCTGACCGCCAGCGTGTTCTAGTCGGCCTGGACCTGCTTTTTGAGGAGCTGGCTGATGACACCTTGCATCTTGGCTCAGAGGAGGCAATCTGAGGCCATGAACAGTCAACGTTTCCATTCACCGGATCCCCGTAACCAAGGATTCGGCCACGTTCAAAAGCTACCCACCGGTATCGAGGGTTTTGATGATATCTGCCACGGAGGACTGCCCACAGGTCGCGCCACCCTCATCAGCGGCACCTCAGGCACAGGTAAAACCGTGTTTTCCCTCCACTTTCTCTACAACGGCATTAAGCAGTTTGACGAGCCGGGAATCTTTGTCACCTTTGAGGAGTCTCCCATTGACATCCTGCGCAATGCCAGCAGCTTTGGCTGGTCGCTCCAGGATCTGGTGCAGCAAGACAAGCTCTTTGTTTTGGATGCCTCTCCCGACCCGGAGGGCCAAGACATGGCGGGCAGCTTTGACCTCTCCGGTCTGATTGAGCGCATCAACTATGCCATCCGTAAGTACAAAGCCAAGCGGGTGGCCATTGATTCAGTGACAGCAGTGTTTCAGCAGTACGACGCTGTCTCCGTGGTGCGCTTGGAGGTGTTCCGCATGATCGCCCGGCTGAAGGAAATTGGTGTCACCACTGTGATGACCACAGAGCGCATTGATGAATATGGCCCCATTGCCCGCTATGGGGTGGAGGAGTTTGTCTCAGACAATGTGGTCATCCTCCGCAATGTGTTAGAAGGGGAGCGGCGGCGGCGCACCTGCGAGATTCTCAAACTGCGGGGCACCAGCCACATGAAAGGGGAGTTCCCCTTCACCATCGGGGTGGATGGAATCAATATCTTTGCTTTGGGGGCCATGCGACTCACCTCCCGCTCCTCCAATACACGCATCAGCTCAGGTATCCCTCGCCTAGATGAGATGTGCGGTGGTGGCTTTTTCAAGGACTCCATCATCTTGGCCACTGGGCCAACGGGGACGGGTAAAACCCTGCTGGTGAGCAAGTTTCTTGAAGATGCTTACCGGATGAATGAGCGGGCCATTCTCTTTGCCTATGAGGAGTCCCGTTCTCAGCTCATGCGCAATGCCACCAGCTGGGGCATGGACTTTGAACAGATGGAGCAGGATGGGATGATCAAAATTATCTGCGCCTATCCCGAATCCACCGGGTTGGAAGATCACCTCCAGATCATTAAGACAGCCATTGAGCAATTTAAACCAGCCCGTATGGCCATTGACTCCCTCTCGGCCTTGGCAAGGGGGGTGAGTCAAAATGCCTTTCGCCAGTTTGTTATTGGCGTCACCGGCTACGTGAAGCAGGAAGAAATCACGGGACTGTTCACCAACACCTCCGAGGAGTTCATGGGCAGCCATTCCATTACCGACTCCCATATCTCTACGATCACCGACTCCATCTTGCTGCTGCAATACGTGGAGATTCGTGGTGAGATGTCACGGGCCATCAATGTGTTCAAGATGCGAGGCTCCTGGCATGACAAAGGCATTCGTGAGTTTCTCATCAGCGGTGCAGGGGCTGAGATCAAAGACTCTTTTCAGGACTTTGAGCGGATCATCAGCGGCATTCCCACCAGCCGCAGCAATGATGAACGCCAGAGCCTTGGGCCCCCTTATTAGCCCTACTGAAACCCCAGCATGACCGGCTGGCCAGTCCACTAGGCGCTTCTCTGGGCCCTCTCCACCAGCAGGGTCAGCTCATCATCATCGCTCCCCTCCAGGGGAAGCTCAAACCAGAACGTGGTGCCCACACCGGGTTCACTGACCAGCTTGGGGGTACTGCCCTGCTTCTCAATGATGTTGTGCACTATGGCCAAGCCAAGGCCAGTGCCCTGCTCAGCGTGCACCGTATTCTCCGCCCGGTAGAAACGTTCAAAGATCTGGGCCTGGTCCAGTTCGTTCATGCCACATCCCGTATCAGAAACCTCCACCCGCAGTCGGGGCAGTCGGGAGGTAAGGTCCGTGATGGTGGTGGCCCTGTTTAAGTCTGGCACTGGGCAAGAGTCAGGCCAGACATAGGACCGGAGGCAGACCACTCCCCCGGAAGGGGTGAACTTGAGGGCATTGCCCACCAGGTTGTCCAATACCTGGAGGAGCAAATCAAAGTTGGCCTGAACCCGGGGCAGGGTGGGATTCACCTCACAGAGCATCCGCACACCCTTATCGGAAGCATTGAGGCGGTAGTTGCGCAGGGTCTGCTCCAAGGCAGGGCGCAGATCCATGGGTTCAAAGCGAAACTCCCGACCGGACTCCAGCCGAGACAGGTCCAGCACATCATTTACAAGCCGGGTTAGTCGGTCAGTTTCCGCATTGGCGGTGGCCAGGAACTCCCTGCGCTCTTCATCACTGATTTGCCCCCACAGGTCATGGAGAGTTTCCACATAGGTCTTGATGTTGAACAGCGGTGTGCGCAGCTCGTGGGAGACATTGCTGATAAAACGGCTTTTTGCTGCATTGAGCTCCACTTCACGGCTCAAATCCTGCAAGGTGACGGTCACACCCTTAAGGGCACTGCTGCTGCGGTCCGTAACCGCCACCAACACAATGCGCAGGGTGCGTCTGGGGGAGCCAAAGCTGCAGCGAATGTCCCGGCTGGCCTGCTTACCAGCCAACACCTGCTGTAGAGCCTCCCCCACATCCATCATCAGGGATTCGGGCAGTAGATTGGCTAAGGGTTCCCCCACCAGCTTGCGGGCCTCCCAGCGGAACAACCGTTGAGAGGTGGGATTGGCTAGGACCACACAGCCTTGATCATCAAGGAGCATGGCCCCATCCGCCATGGTGGCAATAAGGGACTGCTGCTGTGCTTGAGCCACTTTGAGCTCCTCAATATTTGCAGCCTTGTATGCCTCCAATTGGCTTGCCATGGCATTAAATCCCTCTAGTAGCTCTCCCAACTCCCCCCTCATGGGCAAAGCAATGCGGGTGGAAAACTGTCCAGCAGCAATTTTGCGAACCCCGTTGAGCAGTTCTTTGATGGGGTGGGTGATGGTGAGAGCGTTGAAGACAGCACCCAAAATCACCAGCACCCAAATGGCAATAAACACCGCAATGGTTACCTTGCGCGCTAAAGCGGCCGTATTGAGAACCACCTCATTGGGGTTGAAGCCCAATGCCACAGCACCCAAACCCTGTCCCTGGTTCACCAGGGGCACAAACACATCAGTGACCTGGCCATCGGGAGACAGGTGCTGGCGCACCAGGGGTTGCTCAGGGTGTTCATAGAGGCTCTCAGGCAACTCCAGGCGCCTGTTCAGCAGGAGTGTGCTATCCTCATCGGCGCCGCTGAGGGGAAGGCTGAGATAAATGACCCCATCGGGATCCGCAAAGAGGATATAGCGGATGCTGCCACTCTGCTCCCAGAAGGAGTTGGCCACTGTGGCCAGCTGCCGATCCTGGCCTTTTACCACCAGGGGTGTGACATTGGCAGCCAGCAGAAGGCCCACATCCCGGGCATAGCGGGTGTCACTGAGGCGGGCATCCACCTGAATGGAGGAGAAGGAGAAAAAGGTGAGCCCTGTCATGATGAGGCTGACCACCAGGGTGGACAGAGCCAGCAGTTTGGTTTGGAGGTTGAACTCTGACCACCACTGTCGCAGAGCAGCCAGGAGGGCTTTCAAAATGTCCATCGGTGGTGTGCTCTACAACAGCTCTCTTCAGGTCCCACGCACCTGGTGGCCAATATCAGAGCGGACTGTCTTGCCAATGTAATCAATTCCTTCCAAGCGTTTGTAAGCATGGTCAAAAGCTTGGTCAAAGTCATGACCAAGCCCCACACTGGCCAGAATCCGCCCTCCAGCTGTCTTGAGCTGTCCCGCTCCTGTGGGCTTCACCCCAGCATAGAACACAACACCATGGCCACTGGAATCTCCCATGTCCGTGATGAGATCCCCCTGACGAACGGGGCCAGGATAACCTGCGGCCGCTGCCACCACGCAGGCACTCACCATGGAGTCCTGGGTGGTCAGAGGTGGAGCCTCCGCCAGCTGGCCTAGGGCACAGGAATGGAGCACGGCCGCCAGGTTGCCCTCCAGCAGGGGCAAGAGGCACTGACACTCCGGGTCTCCAAAACGACAGTTGAACTCAATCACCTTGGGTCCCTCCCTGGTGAGCATCATGCCCCCGTAGAGGACGCCACGGTAATCAATTCCCCGGCCCTGAAGGGCCTCCAGCACCGGCAGAAAAATGGTGCTGCGCATGTGCTCCAGGTCCTGAGGGCTTAGGAAGGGGACGGGGGCGTAGGCTCCCATGCCACCGGTGTTGGCCCCCGTGTCTCCCTCGCCAATGCGCTTATGGTCCTGGGCGGGAGGCAGCAGCAACAGATCCTGTCCATCACATAGGGCAAGGACAGACACCTCTGGTCCTTCCAGCCGCTCTTCCAAAACAAGGCGCTCTCCCGCCTGACCAAAGGCCCCGGCAAAGGCTCTCTCCACGGCGGTTTCTGCTTCGGCCATGGTGTTGGCCACGGTCACCCCCTTCCCCCCTGCTAGGCCGTCGGCCTTAACCACCAGGGGACGACCCAGGTGGTGCAGCAGGTCCAGGGCCTCCCTCCGGCTGGTCACCACCCAGCTGGGGGCCGTGGCCATGGCCGCCTCCACCATGAGTTGCTTTGCCCATGCTTTGCTGGCCTCCAGCTGGGCCCCCTGAGCACCAGGACCAAACACCGTTTGGCCATGGCGGCGCAGCACATCAGCTAGACCCCATGCCAGGGGCCCCTCAGGTCCAATGACCACCAAGGTGATGGCCTTGTCTTGGCAAAGTTTGACCAGTCCTGGTCCATCATCTGCAGCCACAGCAAGTGTGGTAATGGCTGCAGACCCCTCCATGGCAGGGCTGGTCATGCCCCCATTGCCCGGTGCCACCCAGACCGCCTCCACACCAGGACTTCTGGCCAGGCACCAGGCCAGAGCATGTTCGCGACCACCTGAGCCAACCACCAGGATGTTTGCTGTCATGGATCGGTTGTGAGCATTGTTTCTAAGGGCATCACCTAACCTTCCATCATCATCTTCTGGACAATGCAGAAGCACTTCCCCTAGGGTCTGGGCCAGTGGGTGCTGCCCAATGCCATGGATTTTAGTCTCAGACAGCTAGAGCTTGTTCTGTCTTAACCCAATGTCCCATGTGCTCTCCCATTGATGTCTCAGCCCTAAGCCTTGGACCCCTTCTCCATGAGGGGAAGGCCAAGAAGGTTTATGCCACAGGGGATCCCCAGCTCTACGCTGTGGAATTTAAGGACACAATCACGGCATCCAATGGTCAATTCCAGACCCAGTTGCCCGGCAAGGGTGCCCTCAATTGCCAGATTTCTGCCCAACTGTTCACTCTTCTAGAGCAGTCGGGCCTGTCCACCCATTTCCGTGGCCTGCTGGGGAAGGGGAATAGGTGGATGGTGGTCAAGCCCCTGCGCATGATTCCCTTGGAAGTGGTGCTGCGGAACCGGGCAGCCGGTTCCCTCCTACGGCAACTTCCCATGGCTGCAGGTCAACAGCTGAAGCCTCCCCTATTGGACCTTTACTTGAAAGATGACACCATGGGAGATCCCTTCCTGAGCCAGGCCAGGTTAGCAATCCTGAACATCATCACAGCAGATGAGCACATCCAATTGGCAGCCATGGCCCGGGAGGCCAACAGCACCCTGCATCAGGCATTGAACCGTGTGGACATGGACCTGGTGGATCTGAAACTGGAGTTTGGCTGGGACAGCTCAGGTAAACTCCACCTGGCTGACGAGCTGAGTCCAGACAACTGTCGTCTCTGGGATCAGGGGCAGAATTCCGACAGCCCGGAACGTATCCTGGACAAAGACCGTTTTCGCCAAGGCCTTGGTGGATTGGTTCATGCCTACAAGGAGGTGAACCAGCGAATCCAGGGACTGGGCTTTCAGCCTCAACACTATGGTTCCATGGTCACCTTGTGATTCTGGCCACACCACACCAACCAAAGCATGTTCAATTCTCCAACGGGTCTGTGGCCCTTTGTCATGAATAATTCTCAGCCTCGGGGTGCCCGGGTGCTACGTGGTGCCATCTCTGCCATGGGATTCCTCAGCACGGTGCTGCCCCCAGCATCCTGGGCAGAAGCTCAGTCACCTGCCCTTGACCCTTCTCCTCTGCCCATCCATGGGGTGGGTAGGATGGAGCCAGGGCCCATGGAGCTTTTGGGGGCCCATGTGAGACAAGATCTGGACCGGGCAATAGCCAACCTACGGGTGGCCCAATTACCACCGGAAGAGCCAGAAGGGCTAGAAGAGGAGGGGGAGACCGGTGAACCCCCACTGGTGGACATGGAGGAGGCTGCCCCCGATGGGGCTCTTCCCAATGGGTCTACTGGGGATCCTAGACGAGAGCAGACGATCCCTGAAGAGGCCCCCTCCGGAGCTGTGCAGGGCATAACCCCGGAGCAGCAGGTGCTCATCGCAGAAGTGGTCATCGTAGGCTTAGAAGATCACCCTGATAGGGAACGTCTTGAGGCCATTGCCTACAATGCCATGGAGGTGGAGCCGGGCAAAAGCACCACCCGCTCTGAGCTGGAAAGGGATCTCACCGCAATCTACGCCACAGGCTGGTTCAGTGATGTGCGGGTTACTCCAAGCGATGGGCCTCTGGGGGTACGGCTGGAGGTGGCTGTCACCCCCAATCCGATTTTAAGCGCTGTGGAGTTGCAGGAGCAAGATGTACTTTTACCTGCCCAGGTGCTACAAGAAACCTTTGCAGAGGATCAGGGAAAAACCATCAATCTCTTAGCCCTGCAGAGGCGCCTAACCCGCTTAGAAGAATGGTATGCCGAACAGGGCTACTCCCTAGCCAGAGTGCTAGGGCCAACGCGGATCACACCGGAGGGGGTGGTTGTGCTCACGGTGCGCGAAGGCACGGTAGAAGACATTGTGATTGAGTTTGTAGATGACTCTGGGGAAACCACCGATGCAGATGGTGAACCCATCCCCAGCGGTACTAAGCTCTGGGTCATTACCCGGGAAGTATCCACCAAAGCGGGGGATCGTTTCAATCGCCGCACCCTACAACGAGACCTGGAACGCCTCTACGGCACAGGTCTATTTTCTGATATCAATATATCTCTGGAGCCTATTCCCGCTGATCCTGGTTCAGTCGCTGTTGTCTTTAAGGTTCAGGAGGCTAAAACCGGCTCTCTCTCCGGTGGTCTGGGCTATAGCGATAGTCAGGGAATTTTTGGCCAGGCCAGCTTTAGCGAGGAGAACCTTTTTGGTCGAGCTTGGAGAACGGATATAAAATTTACCTATGGTCAGTATGGTGTTCTACTGGACCTTGCCTTCCAGGATCCCTGGATCAGAAATGATCCTTACCGCACTTCGTTTCGGATGAATGTTTTGCTGAGTCAGGAGATCCCTTTGCAGTTTCAGAGTGAAGATGGACCTGATATTAGTGTGGTTGAAGATTATTGGGAGGCACCAGCTTCCACCATGAACCGCGTTTATTCTGTATCAGATATTAATAATCCTGGAAGTATATTTGAGAATGGTGTTCGACGGAACCTAGATCCTCAAATGGACAACCTTTTCTCCACCGATGGAGACCAGGTCCGCCTACGGCGCAACGGATTGAACTTCCAGTTTATCCGCCCCCTAAATAAGGGCAATCCCTATGCTGACGACACCCGCTGGACGGCCTCTGCTGGTATGTCCTTTCAACGGATTACGACTCAGAATTCCCATAATGAAGCTAAAGCCTGGGCCAAAGGTCCTCCCCAGTCTGATGAAACAACAGATAATTTCTTCTGCATAGGTTATGATTGCAAGGCAGAAAATACTTTGGTGGGGGGTCGTCTTGGCCTTCTCTACAATACTCTAGATAGTAGAACCAATCCCAGCAGTGGCAACTTTGCCAGCTTATCTACGGAACAATATATTTCTTTTGGGGAAGGCTCGCCAACATTTAATCGCTCCCAATTCAGCCTTGCCCATTTTATTCCCATGCGGTTGTTGAACATCTACTCCGGTTGCCGTCCTCAGGCCGGAGAAGCAGAAGAGTGCCCCCAGACTCTGGCCTTTCAGGTGACAGGTGGCACCCTTTTGGGAGAAGCTCCAGTCTATGAATCATTCTGTCTCGGTGGTGCCACTTCCCTTCGGGGTTTCTCCGAATGCGCCATTGGCCCCGGTACAACCTTCGCTGAAGCAACTGTGGAGTATCGCTTCCCCATCCTAAGGATTGTCAGTGGTGAGCTTTTTGTGGAAGCTGGCAGTATGCTGGGCTCCCAAAGCAATGTAAAAGGGAATCCGGGAGCCCTTCTTGATAAGCCCGAGTCCGGGACAAGTTACGGTGCTGGTGTTGTTATCACCACACCACTGGGTCCCCTGCGGGTCGAGGCAGCCAAGGGAGATCCAGACTGGCGATTTAACTTTGCCGTGGGCTGGAAGTTCTGAAGAAGCA
>RKSC01000086.1 GCA_007571085.1 Synechococcus sp. PNGco_S_binSS4 | reverse complement strand
AAGTGAACCAAGCCTTAGTGGCGGTGGCCTTGGATCAGGATGCCAAGAGCGCAGAGGACTGGATCCGTGGCTGCCTACGCTGGTTGGCCCGCCACCAGCTATGAACCCCAGGGCTGGTGGTGAGGTATAGTTCACGCCATAACCCACCCACACCATTCCTTCCATGGCCCTGACGGTAGCCACCAAGCAGGCCCTGATTAATGACTACCAAGTTCACGGTACTGATACGGGTTCAGCACCAGTGCAGGTGGCCATGCTGAGCGAGCGCATCAGCCAACTAAGCCGACACCTGCAGCGCAACAACCAAGACTACGCCTCCCGCCAGGGCCTACTCAAGATGATTGGGCGCCGTAAACGGCTGCTCAGCTATATCCGCCAGCGAGATGACGGACTGTACCGGGAGTTGCTCAAGCGCTTGAAGCTAAGGGGCTAGGAGCCATGGCTGCTCCCAGCACACCCAGGGGATTTGGTGGATCTGATGCTGAAGGAGAACCGCCTAAGGCCACATCCAAGCCAGGTTCTGCCAAGCAAGCTCCACAGAAACAGCCTCTCCAGCCCTCCAAGCCCACATCTCACCAGCAGGCACCACGGCCACGTTCTGCCATTCCGGATCACGTGGCCAATCGCATGGTGCGGCGCATTGCCCTGCTGAGTGGGGGACCCACCCTGCTGGCCATGGGGGTTTTTGTGCTCAGCTATCTGCTGGTGAGCCAAGGCACCATGAGAATTGAGCCCATTGTCACTATCACGGTGTCGGGAGTGTTTTTTGTGCTGGGACTCTTTGGACTCAGCTACGCCGTGCTGTCCGCCAGCTGGGAACATGCCCCAGGCTCCCTCCTAGGGCTAGAGCAGTTTGGCAAAAACCTTCAGCGGGTGCGCACTTCCCTTGGCACCATGAAAGGGAGAAGCTGAGGGTCATCTCCCCCCAGTGCCTCAGCGTTGCTCTGAGACTTTTTCATTGCCCAGCTTCCTTTGCCGATAGGCCCAGTAGCCACCTACAGCAACCACGGTGGCCAGGGGAGCTGCGGTGAGCAGGAGCAAGATGGCTGCCGTGAAGTCCGTATACATGGGGGATGGTCACCCAGAGACCTTGCCATTGTGCCCTGTTATGGACCCATTGAGGAGACAGAGCAGCACTTGAAAGCTTCTTGATACATAGAGACGCAGGGGCCTGCTGCTCCCTCAAGATTGAGAAGCCTTGACCAGGGGCTGGCGACGGGCCTTAAACCGCTCTCGCTTAAGTGCTTTGACCACCATATCCGCATCACGGACCCGAAACTGTTGACCGACCCGTACATAGCGGTGGGTACCATGGCTAGAGAGTTGCAGCACAACCGGGCTTTTGTCTGGAACTGGTTCTTGGCTGCTGTGGGCCTGCAGACAGGTGCGCAGCTTGTTCTGGTAGCCAATGTCAGCGGCACTGCTGGTCTCCAGGGTCACCAGCACCAGGCTGAGATCGTCCACAGCGGAGCAGTCATCAATGATGAGCTGTGCCTGCTCATCCCGGCGATCTACGGTGGCCCACAACAGCAAGCGCGCATCCTGGCTGAGATGGTGACCCAGCTGGGCATAGGTTTTTGGAAAGACCACCGCCTCACAGCTGCTGGTTAGGTCCTCCACGGTCAAAATTGCCATGGGGTCCCCCTTGCGGGTGGTCACAGTCTTGAGAAGGGACACCATGACCACAGCACTGACTTTGCGTTTGTCAGGGAGCTGGTCCAGATCAGCAAGATTGATGGGGGCGAGAAGGCGGGTGGGCTCCAGCACCTGCTTCAGGGGATGATCCGACAGGTAAAAGCCCACAATCTCTTTCTCCAGGCGCAGTTTTTTTCTCAGGTCATATTCGGGAGTGGCAGGGGCTTTAGGGGCATTGTCCAGGTGTGAGATGGGGTCATTGGCCACAGTGGCAGCTGGCAGGTCAAAGATGTTGCCCTGGCCAGTGGCCCGGTCCTTGGCCCGATCACTGGCCCAACTGACCAGCAACTCCATATCAGCCACCAACTGGGCTCGATTCCCCTCATCTTGCAGACCATCTAGAGCACCACTGTGGATCAGGGCCTCCAGGGCTCGCTTGTTCAGAAGGTTCGTGGGCAAGCGATCACAAAGATCAGCCAGGCAGTGAAAGGGACCATCCTGAGAACGGCTGGTGAGGATTTCATCAATGGCCCCTTCTCCCAGATTTTTCACAGCACCTAAACCAAAGCGAATTCGCTGACCCACGGGAGTGAAATCCAAGCCTGATTCATTTATATCTGGCCGCAAAACCTCAATACCCATTGCATTACAGTTGGCAATGTAACGCTGCACCTTGTCTGTGCTGCCAGAATTGACAGTCAGCAGGGCTGCCATATAGGCAACAGGATAGTTCGCCTTCAAGTAGGCAGTCTGATAGGTTACAGCGCCATAGGCCGTGGAATGACTCTTGTTAAAACAGTATTCAGCAAACAGAATCATCTGATCAAATAACTTACTGGCAAAAGTTCCATTAAGCTTGTGGTCCTTGGCGCCACTTATAAAGATATTACGATGCTTTTCCATCTCAGCAACTTTCTTTTTACCCATGGCCCGGCGCAGCAGATCAGCCTGGCCTAGGGAGTAGCCTGCCACATCCTGGGCAATGCGCATAATCTGCTCCTGATAGACCATGATGCCATAGGTTTCTTCTAGGATGGGCTGAAGCTTTGCATGGTCCACATCAATTTTTTCCCGACCATGTTTACGGTTGATGAACGTTGGAATCAGTCCTGCATCCAGTGGACCTGGTCGATAGAGAGCCAGAATAGATGAGAGGTCTTCCAGGGAGGAAGGGCGTAGGTCACGGACCACCTGGCGCATACCACTGGATTCCAGCTGAAAGATGCCTTCTAGATCCCCCTTGGCCAGCAGATCGTAGGTGGGCTTGTCATCCCCAGGAATGGCATCCAGATCCAGGGGAGAATCTTGATAGTTCTGCTGAATTAACTCCAGAGTCTTATCAATCATGGTTAGGGTCTTTAGGCCTAGAAAATCCATCTTCAGCAGGCCCATGGACTCCACATCGTCCATAAAGTATTGGGTAATCACCTGGCCATCATTGTTGCGCTGCAGAGGCACCAGTTCATCAAGAGGATCAGCACCAATCACCACGCCAGCTGCGTGAACACCATAGGTTTTGTTCGTTCCCTCAATGCGTAGAGCCAGATCAATCCAATGGCGCACCCTTGGTTCCTTCTCATATTTCTCCCGAAACTCTGGTGCCGGGCTCTTGGCACCGATCATGGTTTTTAGCTTGGTGGGTTTTCCCCGAACCACAGGAATCAACTTGGCAAGCCGATCTGCTTCCCCATAGGAAATATCCAGGACCCGGGCCACATCCTTCAGGACAGCCTTGGAGGTCATGCGGTTAAATGTGATAATTTGAGCCACACGATCTTCCCCATAGAGCCGAGTCACATAGTCAATTACCTCACTGCGGCGTTCGATGCAGAAATCCGTATCAATATCAGGCATTGATTGACGCTCAGGATTAAGGAAGCGCTCAAAGAGAAGGCCATGGCGCACAGGATCAATGTTGGTAATCCCCAATGCAAATGCCACGAGAGATCCTGCCGCTGAACCCCGGCCAGGCCCCACAGGAATGCCCTGCTGGCGGGCAAAGAGGATGTAGTCCCACACCACCAGGAAGTAGGTGGAAAATCCCATGTGCTCAATGATCTCCAGCTCACTTGTGAGCCGCTCTGCATAGGGAATATAACCAGAGGCAATGGCATCCCAATTGGGCTGCTGGAGCCGCTCCTGAAGACCATTACGGCTAATTTGACGCAGATGGTCAATGGGGTTAGTATCTTCAGGTAGACGGGGGAACTGGGGCATACGACATTTGCCAAGAATGTCGTAGTCCTCCACTTTTGCAGCAACAGCCAAGGTGTTGGCCAGGGCCTGCTTAATCACCTGTGGTTCCAGATGATCTTGAAACAATTCAGCCATTTCCTCCGGCGATTTAAGATATTCTGTCCCTGTATAACGTAACCGTTTCTCATCAGTTACGGCTTTACCGGTCAGCACACAGAGCAAGGCATCATGGGCTTCCACATCCCTATTGCTAAGATAATGGGCGTCGTTGGTGGCAATGATCTCAATGCCAAGGCCATGGGCGATTTTCACAATCTCCCTATTGACAATCCTATCTTCTTGGGAACCATGATCTTGAATCTCCAGATAGAAGTCATCCCCAAAACAGTCCTGGTACCAGGCGGCCACATCCCTGGCCACATCCAAGCGGCCTTTCAAAATTGCCTGGGGGATTTCACCACCAAGACAAGCGGTGGCAATCATCAGCCCTTCTTTATATTCCTTTAGCAGATCTTTATCAATACAAGGTCGGCTAAAGATTCCTCGTCCTCGCATTCCTTTTAAGTGACTTATACTGGTCAGCTTAACCAGGTTGCCATAACCTTGATCATTCTTTGCCAGCACCACCAGATGATAACGACGCTCTCGCTTTTGCTGTGGTGAAGTGATTGAACCGTTGATAATATACATTTCATTACCGATAATTGGCTTGATGCCAGCTTTGCGGCAAAGCTTTAGCAGCTCGATGGCTCCATACATCACCCCATGGTCGGTGAGGGCCAAGGCAGGCATCTGCAGTTCCTTGGCGCGATCCACCATGTGGGGGAGCTGGGAGGCTCCGTCCAGGAGGCTGTAGTCACTGTGGTTGTGCAGTGGGACAAAGCTCATATGGGGCACCCTAGATGGGATCAATGGTAAGGCCAACCACCGGGTTCAGCCCATCAGCCAGCTGACTAGCTGGCCTAGGCTGGGGTAGATTGCAGCCCCAGCCAAGACCAGATTGTAGGCTGAATCTATGGTCTCACTGGCATCACTCAATCCTTGGTGGCTAGGTCTGCTGGTGAATGGGGGGCTCATTCTCCTGATTCACCGCCTGCCTGTGCTCACTGCCCGAGGTTGGCACCATGGGGGTGTGCTGGGCACCGTGCTATGGGGAACCATGGGTTGGACCGGCTGGCTCACCGTGGTGCTCTACCTGGTCTTTGGCTCGGCAGTCACCCGTGCAGGACTTAAACGCAAGCAGGCCCTCCAGCTGGCAGAGGGTCGGGGGGGGCGACGTGGTCCAGCCAATCTTTGGGGATCAGCAGCCACGGGCTTGAGCCTGGCTGTGGTCATGGCCCTCACTCCCCCGGGAGCAAGGCCCCTACTCATGCTGGGCTTTGTGGCCAGTTTTGCCGCCAAGCTGGGGGACACCTGCGCCAGTGAAATTGGCAAACGCTGGGGCGGGAAGACCATTTTGATTACCACCCTTCAGCCGGTGCCAGCTGGCACAGAGGGGGCCATCAGCATCATGGGTACGGTGGCCAGCCTGGTGGCCATTCTCATGTACACAGGGCTGGCTCTGGCCCTGCTGCAGCCCACCATTGGTCCGGGACCCCTTGCCCAACTTCTACTTATCAGCGGTGTAGCCACTCTGGCCACCATGGTGGAGAGTTGGATTGGGGCCACATGGCAAGGGCCCATTCCTTGGTTGACCAATGAGCTGGTGAATGCAACCATGACCACTGTGGCAGCCCTATTGGCCATGGGCGTGGCAGTAGGCATTGGTTGGTGGTGAACCATGGAGCTTCCCTGGTGGTGTCAGCTGTGGGGCCTGGGCATCAGGCTGAACCATTGGCCGGAGCTGGTGCCGCAGTTGCCCCAGGGTGACGCGAAGCCGCTGGCTGATTACCCGCACACTCACACCCTCCTGCCGGGCCAGTTCCCGATAGCTCAGCCCATCCAACACCCGCTGCGTCAGCAGCCGCCGTGCATCAGTTCCCAGACAAGTCATGAAGTAATGCAGATGAGCATAGAGGTCAGATTCGTTCTGCTCCTGGGGTTGTGCAGTCAGCAGATCCACCAGGCAAGGGGACTCGCCCCCATCATCTAGGGCACATTTGTCCAGGCTATGGAGCCTAAGGCTGCGTTTGGCTTGACAGGCCTGCTGCCACCGCTCTGGGGTTATGTTCAGCGCTTCACACAACTGCGCCTCTGTGGGATATCTGCTGAAGCGATTAATCATGTCTTTTTGGACTTTGTAGCCACGAGAATAAAGCTCCAACAAGCGGCGTGAGACACGAATGGGACTGAGGTGATCCCTCAGATAATGAAGAATCTCACCACGAATTAGGGGCACAGCAAATGAGCTAAAGGCATAGCCAGCATCAGGATCAAAGCGCTCCACTGCCTTGATCAATCCCAAATGCCCAATCTGCACCAGATCGTCAAAGTCTAGGCTGCAGCGATGGACCATACGACCAGCCACCTGCTGCACCAGGCGGCTGTTCATCTCAACAATACGGTTGCGCACACTGTGTTGATCACAGACTCTGCCTTGGTTCAATGCAGTAAAGAGTTGGCGTGTTTCAGTGACCACATCACTTGTTTGGGGAGAGGGCATTGAAGAAATGCGAGGGTTGGTTAACCCTTGAGCAGAGGCCAGCTAACTGCATCCTTCCAAATACTGAAAACCAATCCTCCTAAAGGTGGATTTCTGTGCCGCCCTGAAAACCCAAGGTAGAGCCACTGCTCCAAAATTCACATGGCAATTCTGGCCATGGAGAATCTATCCATAGATCTCCTCCCTGACCACAGCAACATGGTATGGCAACGCACATGCAGTCAGCTCTTCCCTGGTCTGCTTCCCATAGACCCTTCCCATTGGGTTTTGGGGCTAATGGACAACCAGATGTGTGTCACACCACCTCATCCAGAGGCACCAGCAATGCCCTGGGCAGCCCTGGGTCATACTTCTGGACACATTCATCCTTCTGAAGGAGGATAGGAGCTAGCTTCCCCCTCTTATCCAGACATGCTCCTGCTGCACAGAAATGGGAAAGGCAATGGCTAATTTCAGCGAACGCACCATCTGGACCGGCGACAACCTGGAGATCATGCGGGGCATCAACTGCTCATCAGTTGATCTCATCTACCTGGATCCACCTTTCAACTCCAACCGCAACTACGCTGCTCCGGTGGGTTCTGCTGCTGCAGGAGCCGCCTTCAAGGACACCTGGACCTTGTGCGACCTGGATGTGGCCTGGATGGGACTGGTTGCTGACCAGCAGCCAGACATGCCTGTGCATGATGGCCGTGCGCCTACTGGAAATGCGCCGGGTGCTGAAGGAGACCGGCTCCATCTATCTACACTGCGACCCCACCGCCAGCCACTACCTCAAATTGCTGATGGACAGCATTTATGGGCACCGCAACTTTCGCAGTGAAATCACTTGGCGCCGCAACAACGCCAAGGGTTTGTCATATAAAGGATACCCCAACAATGCTGACTGTATCCTCTACTACAGCGTTTCCGAAAACTTTACCTGGAATCGCGCTTTTCTCCCCCATGACCCCGAGTACGTGAAAAAGTTCTACCATAATGTTGAGCCCCATACTGGTGGCCGGTATCGACTTGATAACCTGGCCAATCCGAACAAAAATCGCCCCAATCTTACTTACGAATTTCTCGGCATCACCCGGGTATGGCGATGGACAAAGGAACCTATGGAACAAGCTTACAAAGACGGGATTGTTGTGCAAACTCGTCCTGGAGGGGTTCCTCAGCAGAAACGATACCTTGATGAGATGAAAGGCATGGCAGTTGATAGGCTTTGGACCGATGATAACGTAAAGGCAATTCAGGCCAATTCCAAAGAGCGCATTGGCTACCCCACGCAGAAGCCCCTGGCCCTACTAGAGCGCATCATCAAGGCCTCATCCAATGTGGGCGATGTGGTGTTGGACCCCTTCTGCGGCTGCGCCACCGCATGGATCAGAGAAGAACAATGAGTTTCCCTGAAGGTGTTGGACCCCTTCTGCGGCTGCGCCACCGCATGTGTGGCCGCCGAGAACCTGGGCCGCCGCTGGATTGCATTGATATATGGTCAAAGGCGGTGGAACTGGTCAATATGGGTCTCCAGCAGACAATGGGGAGCTTGTTTCACCGGCACCTGGTTGCAGCCCGCACTGACATACCCCAGCCCACCGATGTGAATGCCCCGCCCCCTATCGCCAAAACAAACATGTGCTCTTTGGCCAGCAGGAAGGTCGTTGCAATGGCTGCAGAAGTGAATTCCCCTTCCGCATCCTGGAAATCGACCACATCATCCCCAAGTCTAAGGGGGGAACAGACCATGGGGAAAACCTGCAGTTGCTCTGTGGCCACTGCAACCGGGTCAAGGGGAACCGTTCCCAGGAACACCTGTTGGCCCGCCTGCAGCACATGGGCGTGGTGGCAGGGCCTCACTGAAGGGAAAACAGCACCACCATGCCCACCACCCCACCAAAGACGATCAAGGCATAGAACTGGGCCCGGCCTGTTTCCAGGTATTTCAGCCCTTCACCACTGCCTAGGGCCAGAAGGCCAGTGAGGTTCACTGCCCCATCCACCACCTTGGCATCCACCTCCAGCACCTGTCTGGCCAGGCGACGGCTCCCCCGGACAAACAGCCGCTCATTGATGGCATCCAGATACCACTTGTTGGCCAGAAAAGCATTGAGCCGGGGCAGACCCTGGGCCACAATGGTACCCAACTCAATTCGCCTCAGACCATAGGCCACCACAGCCAGGGCCATGCCCACAGCGGCAATGGCCACCGATGCCCCAGCCATGGGCAAGAAATGGGACCAGGAGAACTCTTCCATCAGCACCATGGCCTCATGGGGATTCAGCAAGGCGCCAAAGCGGGAATTCCAGGGAACCCCTAGCAGACCAATGAACACAGAAGGGACAGCCAACACAAGCAGGGGCACAGTCATGGACCAACTGGACTCCCGCAGATCTCCTGGCTCATGGTGGTGGTGCTCCTGATCCCCATTGCCGGCTGCTGTCAACAGCTGATTCTGTAGGGCCATGTCATGGCCACGGAAATCTCCCTCAAAGGTGAGGAAGTAGAGGCGGAACATGTAGAAAGCAGTGAGACCTGCCGTGAGCCAGCCCACAAACCAAAGCAATTGGCTGCTGGCTAGGGCTTCACCTAGGATTTCGTCCTTGCTCCAAAAACCTGCCAATGGCGGGATGCCGCTGATGGCCAGGCAGCCAATGAGGAAGGTGGCTGCGGTGATGGGCATCTTGCGGCGCAGACCCCCCATGAGCCGCATATCCTGAGCCAGCACGGGTTCGTGGCCCACCATAGCCTCCATGGCATGAATGACCGACCCTGAGCCCAGGAACAACATGGCCTTAAAACAGGCATGGGTCACCAGGTGGAACATGCCTGCAGTGGTGGCACCACAACCCATGGCCAGCATCATGTAGCCCAGCTGGGAGACAGTGCTGTAGGCCAGACCCTTCTTAAGGTCCATCTGGGTCAGGGCAATGGAGGCACCTAGAACACAGGTGAGAGCAGCAATGGAGGCAATGATGAATTGTACTTGGGGGAAGAGGCTATAGAGGGGCTCCAGCCGTGCCACCAGGAAGACACCTGCTGCCACCATGGTGGCGGCGTGGATCAGGGCAGAGATGGGTGTGGGACCTTCCATGGCATCCGGCAGCCACACATGGAGGGGAAACTGGGCCGATTTGGCCATAGGACCCATGAACACAAGCAGGCAGAGGATCACCGCCACAGATTGGGATAGGCGCCCACCGGCCATGGCGGCTTCCACTCCTGTGGCCACCCCATGGAAGTCCAGTTGGCCTGAGGCCCAAAACAGACCCAGGATGCCCAGCAACAGGCCAAAGTCCCCCACTCTGTTGACAACGAAGGCTTTCTGAGCAGCATGGGCTGCCCCATTGCGCTCATACCAAAAGCCCACCAGCAGGTAGGAGCACATGCCCACCAGCTCCCAGAACACATAGATCTGCAACAGGTTGGGACTCACCACCAACCCCAGCATGGAACTGCTAAAGAGGGCAAGGTAGGTAAAAAAGCGCACATAGCCCTGGTCATGGGCCATGTAGCCGTGGGAATAGATCATCACCAGGAGGGCGATGGCGCAGACCAGCACCAGCATCACGGCAGCGAGGGGATCCACGCAGTAGCCCATCTGCAGATGGAATGTTCCCGCATTGGCCCAGTCAAAAAGCTGCTCATGTCTGGGTGCTCCAGCCATTTGCTCCTGGAGGGTGGCCAAACTCATCACTGTGGAAGCACCCACCGTGCTGGTCAGCAGTAGGGCCGCTGGTTGCCGGAGCCGGCTCACCGTACGGCCAAAGCTGATGAGCCCCAGGCCCACGATGGTGGCACCCACAAGGGGTAGAACCGGAATCAGCCAGGCAAGATCTGCAGCTGTTGCCATTGTTACTGGAACCATGGATTAGGGCTTTTGTATCCCCAGCTCACATTAGATAGAGATTGCAATCTTGGATGGGTGGTTTCGCCTACGATTGCCAGCACGTTTTTGAAGAAGCAGGAGCCAGGCTTGGACAATCTGCCATTTAGCCTGGATCAGTTGCGCATTCTCAGGGCCATTGCCCGGGAGGGCAGCTTCAAGCGTGCGGCAGACAGCCTCTACGTGAGTCAGCCAGCCGTGAGCCTGCAGGTGCAGAATCTGGAGAAGCAGCTCAATGTTTGCCTGTTTGACCGCTGTGGCCGCAGTGCCCAGCTCACCGAACCGGGCCGGCTGCTCCTGAGCTATTGCGACCGCATCCTGAGCCAATGC
Organism: Synechococcus sp. PNGco_S_binSS4; assembly: GCA_007571085.1. Taxonomy (GTDB): domain Bacteria; phylum Cyanobacteriota; class Cyanobacteriia; order PCC-6307; family Cyanobiaceae; genus Synechococcus_B. The sequence continues at coordinate 1,329 of RKSC01000086.1, read as the reverse complement.
CATGAGGCATGTCGGGCCTTGGAAGACCTGAACAGCCTGCGGGGTGGTTGCCTGATGGTGGGAGCCAGCCAAACCATAGGAACCTATTTGATGCCCCGAATGCTGGGCTTGTTTCGTCACAAGTACCCAGATGTGAGTGTGCAGCTCCAGGTGCACAGCACCAGACGCACCACCTGGAGCGTGGCCAACGGCCAGATTGATTTGGCCCTCATTGGGGGTGAAGTCCCCCTAGAGCTGTCCCAGCAGCTGGTCTGCCAGCCCTATGCCAATGAAGAGTTGTACCTGGTGTTGCCGCCAGAGCACCCCATGGCCCACCAGATAGAACTCCAGCGGGACGATCTCTACCGCTTGGGATTCATCAGCCTGGATACCCAGTCCACAACCCGCAGAGTGATGGACAAGCTGCTGAGTGAGAGTGGCCTGGAGATGCAACGGCTCAGGATTGACATGGAGCTCAACTCCATTGAGGCCATCAAGAATGCAGTGCAGTCAGGTTTGGGGGTGGCCTTTCTTCCGGTGCTGACAGTGGAGCGGGAACTGGCTGCTGGCACCCTGGTGCAGGGGCGGGTGGCAGATTTGCTGGTCCGTCGCCAGCTCAAGCTGATTGTCCATCCCTCCCGCTACTGTTCACGGGCTGCTGAGGCCTTCAAGCGGGAGGTGCTACCCCTTTTTGCCAGTGCTGAGAGCCCCATAGCCCGCCCATTGGAAACCGCTAAAAGCGGCCTGTCTCGTCGTTGAGGCCACCACCGTTCTCCCCAAGGCGACCTAAGAAAAGGTTGTCCCCCGGATCGGTCTGATAGACACAACGCACCACCGGCTGATCCCGTATGGAACCTATGTAGGCAAAGGTGTTCATGCGCTGCTTGCACCTGCGCATGTCCTCAGCACTCACCACACCTTCTTTCTGCAGCACGGACCAGTTGGCCCGACGGATCACACAGCCCGGTTGCAATTTGGGTTGAGTGACAAAGCTGCTCACCGGATTCATGGTCTGGTAGAGCTCCACATCCATCACATAGGCACTGGCACCCCACTGCTTGCAGAACTCAGGATCGGGGGCTGCCAGGTCCAGATCTTGGCTGCTGGCAATGTTGCCGGTGCGGCTTCCTGCCGATTGGGTTGTGGTGATGAAGCTGCCAATGCCAATGCCCACAATCAACACACCAGCCAGTAGCCACAGGTTGCCAAAGCGGGCACCCAAACCCCCTGGTGCTGAGCGGTTGGGCGCCAGGGCAGCAGGTTCAGGCCCCCGATCAGGGGGGCCGGAGCGGCCCGGTGGCCGGGGTGAAGGCCAGCCTCTCGAAGGGGTTCACATCGGCGAAGAGAAGA
>RKSC01000025.1 GCA_007571085.1 Synechococcus sp. PNGco_S_binSS4 | reverse complement strand
GCCATGGACCCATGGAGGACCTGTAGGGTCAAGTCAGCATCAATGTGGAACACCGACCACGGACAGGTCATGGACACCTACTCCCACTTCAGGAACCCAGTTTGAATGCCTCTAGCACCACAGAGAAGACCCAGCCGATACGGATGTTGTCCATGGCTTGCCGGGGCAGGGCACCATTGACCCCATTGAATGGCAAATTCCGTAGCCGGACCAAAACCTCAGAAACCATAACCACTATCAGGGCTCCACTATCACCAAAGGGCAGCAGCTGACCCAAAAAAGGGATGCTGTTGTGGCCCATGAAAAAGCTACCGGTGAGGCAGAGGATGAGCACCACCCTGCGGCGCCATGGAGCCTGCAATGTGTCCAGAAACCAATGGCCAACCCCAGCGGAAGCATTCTGAAGACGGGTGTGTTGAGGGCTCAGGGGCAAAGACGAGGCGATGGTGAAGCTGAGGGAGGGCAGACTGCTTATTGCAGAAGCCCTTGCAGGTAGGCAAGGTCCACATGGAGGTGGCACACCAGAGGAGGCCCCATCAAAACAGTAGCCGGTTGCTGAGGCCCATCCCCTAAGTGGTCAAGCACCGCTGCGGCACCAGCAAAATCCTGGTACAGGGTGAACCTGCTTGGGGTAATCAGGCATGGCAATCCAGCACGGCGCGCCGCTTCTAGACCATGGGGGGAATCCTCAAGGGCAATCACTTGGTGGGAACCCAAGCCTGACCGGCTTAGGGCCATGGCATAGGCCTGGTGATCTGGCTTCTTGCAGACCACATCTTCACCGCATATCCAGCCCTGGAAGGCAGGCGCCATGGGCCGCCATGGCTGGGTGTCCAGCAGAGCTTCCACCCCACTGCGCCGGCTGGTGGTCACAATCCACTGTTGCCAGCCTGCTGCTGCGGCTGCTTGAATCAGGCGCACCACCCCTGGCCGTGGCCTCAAGCCACCAGTAGAAACAATGCGCCGGTAGTGGATTTGCTTGCGCTCCTGAAGGTGTGCTGCCATGGCCGCCTGGCTGGTGGGTTCTTCAGGTGCCCCAGGGGGGGCTGTGGTCAACCAGTGGCGAAGGCGCTCTTCCCCCCCACTGATGCACAGCAGCTGGCCGTAGGAAGCCACAGACCAATGCCAAGGCAAGCCCTGCTCAGCAAAAGCAGCGTTGAATGCCTGCCGGTGTCCATCCCGCTCGGTTTCTGCCATGGTGCCGTCCACATCCCAAAACAGGCCAAAGGTGGTGGTCATGGATGGGCAACCCGTCTTGAGAGGGCATCATCCAACAATGGCTCAATCATTTGCCTGGGCGCCCCTCGTGTCTCCTTCCACTGAACATCAACAGGCAACTCAACCATGGCAGCTGCCGGAACCCCTGCCCAAGGCCCACCTTCAACTGGCTGACCAGCTGGGCCTTCCCCAAGAGTTGGTGGCTGTGTTGAGAAGGCGAGGCTGTAACGATCAGGCCATAGTTGAGATCTTGGAACCGGCTCCTGCCCCACCCCCACAACAGCACTTCCCTGATTTACCTAAGGCCGTGGAACGGCTCCAACAGGCCATCAAGGGCAATGAAGCCGTGGCCATTTGTGGGGACTATGACGCCGACGGCATGACCAGCACTGCCCTGCTCATTGGCGTGGTGCAGCAGCTGGGTGGTCAGGCCCAAGCAGCTATCCCCAGCCGCATGGAGGAGGGCTATGGACTCAATCCAGCCATGGTGGAGCAGCTCCATGGCCATGGGGTGAAGCTACTGGTCACCGTGGACAACGGCATTAGTGCCTTGCCAGCACTGGAGCGGGCTGAGGAGCTGGGGGTGGAGGTGATCGTCACAGACCACCACGCCATCCCACCCCAATACCCCCCGGTCTTGGCCCTTTTGCACCCTGACTTGACACCCACTGATTCCCCCTACCGGAGTCTGGCGGGGGTGGGACTGGCTTACCTTTTAGCCCGTTGCCTCTGCGGTCAAAATACTGCAGCCCTGGCCTCCAGCCAGGATCTATTCTGCATCGGCACCGTGGCGGATATGGCACCCCTACACGGTGTGAATCGGCTCTGGTTGCGCCAAGGGCTGACCCGTCTTCACCAATCCCCACTTCCAGGTCTGCAAGCCCTGATCAAATCCGCAGGTTTAGGGAAACGGCCTCTGGATGGGGAGGACATTGGCTTCCGCCTGGCCCCCAGGATCAATGCTGTGGGGCGTCTGGGAGACCCCCACCAGGTGGTGGAGCTGCTCACCACATCATCAGCCCAGCAGGCCATGGTCCTGGCCCAGCTTTGCGAGGACCTAAACCAACAACGGCGTGACCTCTGCGCTGCCATGGAAGCCGAAGCCCAGGCCCTGCTTCAGGACACCGGAGCACATGTGCCCCCTTTTCTGCTGCTGGCTCAGACCCACTGGCACCATGGGGTAATTGGCATCGTGGCCGCCCGGTTGGTGGAACGCTTTGGCCGCCCAGTTGCACTCCTGGCAGGGGATAACAGGGGCTGCTTTCGTGGCTCCGTACGATCACCCCGCTGGTTTGCAGTGGATAAAGCCCTCCAGTCCTGTGGGGAGCTATTGGAAACCTTCGGAGGTCACTCGGCTGCCGGGGGATTCACGGTGGCCTCCCACCAGGTTGCCCGCCTACAGGAGCGCCTGGAGCAGCAGGCCGCCACCGCCCTTGAGCAAGGGGCCAGCACCATGGCCTTGGCTCCGGAGGCACGGCTAGACCTACAGCGCATTGATGGAGCATTTCTGAGGGCCTTGCAAGCCATGGCACCCTTTGGTGTGGATCATCCAATTCCCCTGTTTTGGGCCCGCAACTGTCGGGTTGTTAGGCAGCAGCCCCTGCGGGGTGGGCACCGAAGATTTCAGCTGGCCTGCGGTGAGTCCTGTTTCCCGGCAGTGGCCTGGCGCTGGCCCCACGGTCCAGCTCCCCAGCAGGTGGATGTGGTATTCCGCATTGCCTGGGACCGTCGTGGCTCCCAGCCCCAGCCCCAATTGGAAATTGAAGCCCTGCGTCCAACCCAGGGGGAGGTGTCATTTTGCAGCCAGAGTCGTCGTTATTGGTGCAGTAGTCAAGGTGGTGCCATTCAGCTGCGCAATGCCTCAGGTAAACGGCGCCGTGTTCCTTGGCCACCATCAGAGAGCACAACAGACTCCCCATCACCTCCACAATCCCTTGACTCCCATATGCAGAAGCTGGCCATTCAGGCAGCCACCCAACTGGGACTCACCATCTAGGCAGGACCTGGGGCATGGGATCTAGGGGATCAGCTCTCAAAACAAGCTGCACTGGCCCTGCTGGAGTAGCAAATGATCCGCCAGCACCAATGCCACCATGGCTTCTACCATGGGAACAGCCCGGGGGAGCACGCAGGGATCGTGGCGACCTTTGGCCGCTAACACCGTAGGAGTTCCCCTGGCATCCACTGTGTTCTGGGGCTTGCGGATGGTGGCCGTGGGCTTGAAGGCCACTTTGAGGATAATGGGCTCACCATTACTGATGCCCCCCTGGATGCCACCAGAGTTGTTGGTGGCTGTACGGATGGAGCCATCGGCGGTGGGCAGGAAGGGATCATTGTGTTCACTCCCCCGTAGGCGTGTGCCAGCAAAGCCTGAGCCAATTTCAAAGCCCTTAGTGGCTGGTAGGGACATGACCGCTTTGGCCAGGTCCGCCTCCAGCTTGTCAAACACCGGCATGCCCAAACCTGCTGGGCAGTTGCGGGCCACACAACCCACCACCCCACCCAAGGAGTCCCCCTCTTGGCCAACGGCCTTGATCCGGGAAATCATGGACCTGGCCACAGGCAGATCCGGGCAGCGCACCATGGTGGCATCCACTTGAGCAGTGCTCACAGTCAAAGGATCCACAGAAGCCACAATGTCATGCACCTGCTCCACCCAGGCCACCACTTCAATGTTGTGCAGGTGATGCAGCAGCTGCCGGGCTACGGCACCACCTGCCACCCGGGCCACCGTCTCCCGGGCTGAGGCACGGCCACCACCGCTGGGGGCTTGAATGCCGTACTTGGCCTGGTAGGTGGCATCGGCATGGGACGGACGAAAAGCCTGGGCCATGGCGCCGTAATCACCGGGTCGCTGATCCTTATTGCGCACCACCATGGCAATGGGTGTGCCCAAGGTGACACCATCCACCAGGCCACTGAGAATCTCCACCTGGTCTGCCTCCTGGCGGGGTGTGGTGATGGGGCTCTGTCCAGGTCGCCGTCGGTTGAGATCAGCTTGAATGGCAGAGAGATCCAGAGGCAGTCGCGGTGGGCAACCATCCACCACTAGGCCAACGGCACCACCATGGGATTCACCAAAACTGGTGATGCGAAACAGTGTGCCAAAGCTGCTGGCCATGGTGTTTTGCACCAGCCTATGGGATCAGGCCAAGGGTGCAAACCTGCCGTGGTGG
>RKSC01000008.1 GCA_007571085.1 Synechococcus sp. PNGco_S_binSS4 | reverse complement strand
CCCCTCATTCCCCCAGGCAGGCTCAGCAGAAGGATTCTTTCCAAGGTCCTACGGAGTTGGCGGTGTGCAGCCAAGGCCTTGAAAAAGTTTTCTCCAATGGTTTCCATGCCTTGAAAAAGGTGGACCTGAGCGTACGCAAGGGGGAAGTGGTGGTCATCATGGGACCCTCCGGCTCTGGCAAGAGCACCCTGATTCGCACCTTTAATGGCTTGGAAACCATTCAGGGTGGCCACCTGCAAGTGCTCGGTTACCACCTGGATGCAGATAACAATCAAAAAGTGGTGAACCAGATTCGCCGCCACGTGGGCATGGTGTTTCAATCGTTCAACCTGTTTCCTCACCTTTCCATTCTGGAAAATGTGGCCCTGGCACCCATTTGGGTGCAAAAGCTGAACCGTGAAGAGGTACATGAGCGCGCCCTTAGCCTCCTGGACCAGGTGGGCATAGAGGAGCAGGCCCATAAATATCCTTCCCAGCTCAGTGGTGGCCAGCAGCAGCGGGTAGCTATTGCCCGGGCCCTTGCCTTCTCTCCCCAGCTCATGCTCTTTGATGAGCCCACCAGCGCCTTGGATCCAGAACGTGTGAAAGAAGTGCTGGAGACCATCCGCTCCCTGGCTGCTGAAGGCATGACCATGGTGGTGGTCACCCACGAAGTGGGCTTTGCCCGGGAAGTGGCAGATCGGGTGGTGTTTATGGATGAGGGGGCAATTGTGGAAGAGGCCAGTCCTAGAACCTTCTTTACAGAACCCAAACAAGAGCGCAGCCAGCTGTTCCTCAGCCGGATTCTCTGAACAGGTGTTTAACCCAGCAAGTCCACATCCACGGTCATGGCGGTGGCTGCTGCCTTCTGCACTGCATCAGCAACCATCTGGCTAGCCAGGCCCTCTGCCAACCCCGGAACCATGGGACGCCTCTCCTGCACTGCCCCTGCCCACCAATCCAGCAGCCGTGCCACAGGTGCAATGCGTCCATCCGGCCAAGTCTGACTGAAGCAATAGGAACTATCTTCCGGCTGGCGTTCCAAGCTGCCCCCTTGCAGAGCAGCCTGTAAGGTGAAGCCATGGACATAGTCCTTCTGGTTGCTGCTGCCCAGCACCAGTTGCCCGTTGCTTCCATAGATTTCTAGCCACATGCCCCGGCCATTGCGGGTGATGGAGCTGAGGTTTACCTGGCCCACCAGACCATGGGCAAAGTTCAGTTGAATTAGGGCCACATCTTCAGCATCACAACTGCGCAGCCAGCCACTGGCAGGATCAGGTCGAGCCGGGATGGCAGTGGATAGCTTGGCCTGCACAGAGGCAATGGGACCAAAAAGCCAAGCCAGTAGATCAAAGGCATGGACCCCCAAAGCACCAACCACCCCACCCCCCTGATCCCGCCTGGCGTACCAGTTCCAGGGGCGCTGGGGATCAGCCCGGCTGCTCATGAGCCAGTCCAACTTCACCAGCCAGGGCTGACCAATGACTCCTTGGCCCACCATGGCCGCCAACTGTTGAAACAAGGGCACCCCTCGGTATTCAAAGTCCACCCCACAGCTGAGTTGACCCTGGAGCGCCTGAATCTGTAGCTGCCGCACCTCAGCAGCTGAGATGGCCACTGGCTTTTCCAAAAAAACAGGCTTTTCTGCTGCCATGGCCTGCTGGGCCAGGTCAGCACGAACCCCAGGCGGTGTGGCAATGATTACACCATCCACCTGGGGATTCTCCAGCAGAGCCGAGAAGTCACTGAAACCCTGGAGTTCTTCCGCCTGGGCAGCGGCAGCCACTTTTTGGGAATCGGGGTGCCAAAGAGCTGTTGCTGTGGTGGTTTCCGTAGCCCGCAATGCTGGCAAGATCACCTTACGGCCAAAGCCAAGGCCAGCAACGGCAAGGCGCAGGGGAGGAGGGGGAAGGGAAGCCATGGCAGAACTGCAACCAACAGTCCTTAGCCTTGCAGGTCATGCAACCCGCCTCTGCAGTGGCAGCAGGGAAGCTACTGCTTTTGGCAAGAAATGGTTGAGGAAATGACTGTACAGTAAATTAGAATTCAGAGCTTAACCCTAAATTGACCCTGTTTTCAGTATCACCTGTTCTACTACTTTTACGACTACCTGTGATCTCCACTTCTAGACCAGTATACAGTTCATAGCCTAGGCCAGTCCTGTAGACGATACCGTCCTCTGAAATAGAGATTTCAGCTAGGGATTTCAATAATCTAGGCCCGTCATAACGTAAGCCAGCTGTGTAAATGCCCTTCTCGGAAATGACCAGTTCTGTATAAGGTGTAAACAGTCCAGCAGCACTGCGGAAGCCATAGGACAGTTCAGCTTGTATTTGCGCAGCGAGTACCGCATCTGTGTTCACAGCCATATTATATTCCCCTACTGACCAGGTATCAGAGAGTAGCTGATCCGTGACACCAACTGAGGGTTCTATGGATAGCACCAGACCCTCTTTCCCCCCATTAGCCCCATAACGCAAACCACCAGCCAGGCCCCACTGCTTCCTCTTCCCATCACCCAGGAGCACACGCCCCTTGCCAAAAGCAGAGAAACCTGTGTCCGTGATCCAGGACAGGTTACCCACCAACTCAACACCACTCTTATGCACATTGCTTATCAATAGACCCAATTCTGCACCAGCCTTTAACACACCAGAGCCAAGAGAGAAACCATTGTAGAACTCAGCAGCCAGACGTCCTCTTTGCACACCTGACCCTAGGAACTGGGCACTGGTGCCATCCAACTTAAGGGCCAGACCAGTGCCAGCATCAGAGCGCCAGAACTGGAAGCGGCCACCGGCTGAGAAGCTGGTAAAATCTCCACTCTCACTGGTCTTTTCACCTGTAGCATTATCCGTCAGATCAGCCTGGCCGTGGCCATAACCAAAACTTGCCCAGAGCTCAAGATCCTCAGACGCAGACCAGCTGCCATAAGGATTCACCGTTGTAATGCTAACGTTGTATTTGCTCTCTGCCCCATTCTCAGTGAGATCAAATTCAGAGTTGCTGATGTTCAGAGCCAGGCCTGTAGTCAGCCCTTCTCTCAACTGTGTATCCACGCCAAAGTAGGTAGACAAGATATTGCCATCGAGGGAAATATCATCAATCTGATCTGCAAGAGATGAGTAGTCAAAACTTCCCCATAAGGAGAAGTTAAGTGAGGAGGATTGGGAATCACTCATCATGCTATCTTCCCTTTGAGCTAGGTTTACCCCTGCTAAGGAGAAGTCTCGTCCGGAGAGGGCTTGCTTCCAATCCCAGGCAAAGTTGCCCCGGTGGAGACTTTCTCGATGGCTAGTGAGATAATCAGCCACATCAGTGGCCACACCTTCCATGGTAATGCTGCCCATAGAGGATGGCACAGCACCGGAGGAGACGGCATCTAAGCGGCCAGTGATGGCTGCAACTTGGCCACTGACAACCTTGCTTAGGACAGAGGGAAGCACCTGCTCATTGGCTTTCTTAAGTTGCTCATCTGGGGATACCTCATCATCTACAATGGTTAATGTCACAGGTGCTGATTTGAATAGGCCATCATCAGATGCTACTTTGACAGTGAACATCTTGTCTAGTTCATAAATGGTATTGTCTACTGCTGTGATGGTTACCGTGCCAGTGCTGGTGGTTTCCCCTGCTGCTATGGTCAGGATATTGTTGTTGCCCATGGTAAAGTCTCTTTCCACAGCACGGCCTTCAGGCTCTACAGACACTGTGAGGGTGGTGGCCTCGCTTGATGGCTTATCTAGTATTGCTGTCACTGTTGTTTTATTAGAGCTTCCACTCTCATTAATAGTGCCAGGCGATAGCAGCAGTGTTACCGTCAATAGTGTTACCGTGAATCCATCATCATCTGCAATGATTAATGTCACGTCCTCTGGATCTGTCACATCACTGCCACCAGATGCTACTGCTTGGACAATGAACATCTTATTCGCTGCGTCCACATCATTGTTCACTGCTGTAATGCTCACCATGCCAGTGCTGGTAATTTCCCCTGCTGCTATAGTTAGAATCTTATTGCTGCTCATAGTGAAGTCTCCTGCCACAGCAGGGGCTACAGGCTCTACAAATACTGTGAGAGTGGTTTCTTCCTCTAATGGATTGTCCAACCTTGCTGTTACCATTGTTTCGTTAGATACTCCACTTTCACTAATGATATTAGGTGAGAATCCACGGGATGAGAGTCCACCGTGTGAAAAACCACTAGGTGAGAGTAGAAGAGATAATATAGAGAAATCATCAGGCATGTCATCATCATTAATAGTTAGTATTATGGGTGTTGGGTTCAATAGGCCATTTCCACCATATACCGTTGCTTTGACAGTAAAAATCTTATGCTTTGTATGGACGCTGTTGTCCACTGCTGTGATGTTCACCGTACCAGTGCTAGTGGTCTCCCCCGCTGCTATGGTTAAGGTGGGG
>RKSC01000133.1 GCA_007571085.1 Synechococcus sp. PNGco_S_binSS4 | reverse complement strand
AGGATGCCATGGTTGAGGGCTGTCTGCGGGCCCTGGGCTGTGGTCTGGCTGCCACGGAAGAGGGCTGGTTGGTGGCCATTCCCCATAGCCGCTCCCAGGATCTTTGCCGGGAGGTGGACCTCATTGAGGAGGTGGCCCGTTTGGTGGGTTATGACCGTTTTAGTGCGGTGTTGCCCACAGCCCTCAAGCCCGGTGGACTTAGGCGCCAGCAGAGCCTCCTGGTGCAGCTGCGTCAACGGCTCATGGCCACAGGCCTACAGGAGCTTTGCCACATGAGCCTAGATTCTGGAAGCCCCGGGGCCGTGGCCCTGGCCAATCCCCTAGTTGGTGACCACAGTCACCTGCGCACTGTGCTTTACAACGGCCTGCTGCGCTCAGCTCAAAACAATGTGCAGCAGGGGAATGGGGGTTTGTGGGGATTTGAGATGGGCAAGGTATTTTCCACGGCCAGTCCCCAGCAGGAGCACCAGCGCCTTGGTGCAGTGCTCTGCGGTCAACACCAGCACTCCCACTGGGTGGATGGGGGCAAGGTGGCTCCCCTGAGCTTTCACCAGGCATTGGGGGTAATGGAAAGGGTTTTGGTGAGCTTGGGCATTCACCTGCAGCGTCAGACCATGGCCACCACCCAGGGGGCCGAACCCTTGCTTCACCCTGGACGCTCCGTGGCCCTAATGCTGGAGGGGAGTTTTGTGGGCTGGTTTGGTCAGGTTCATCCCCATGTGGCCCAGGGCCAGCACCTGCCGGAAGATGTCTTTCTCTTTGAGGCGGATCTCAGCCAACTGCTGAGGGCTGCAATGCAATGCCATGGCACTCCACCACGGTTTCAAGCCTTCTCCTTGATGCCTGCTGCGGAGAGGGATCTGGCGGTGGTGGTGAAGCAGGCCATTGGTAGTGGTGACCTGATGGCCGCCATCCGTGCTGCCGGTGAACCCCTCCTGGAGGCTGTCCACTACCTCAGCTGCTTCAGGGGAGGTGACCTGGTGCCTGGAACCTGTAGTCATGCATTCCGGCTGGTGTTTCGTGGGGATCAAACCTTGACCGATGGCCAGGTGGAAGCTGCTCTCTCCACTGTGATGTCTGCCCTAGAGGAGGGCTTCCAGGCCCAGCGGCGGGCCTGAGCAGGGGTTTGTGAACAACTTACCTACTCCCCTGTATTACACCTTGCATACACCTGGGCCTAGGGCTCCCTACCCCAGACCCGGTGCTATAGGGTGATGACCCCTTCCTAAGAGTGCGATGAGCCTTGTTCGGGACGTGATCCTGACGGCCGATGATGAGCTGCGCTATCCCACGGGTGGGGAGCTCATTTCCATTGAGGATTACCTTAATCAAGGTGCTCAGCGGGCCCGGGTGGCACAGATCCTCACCAGTAATGAGCGCAAAATCATTGATAAAGCCTCAAGAGAGCTGTTTAAGAAGCGTCCTGAATATGTGGCCCCAGGGGGCAATGCCTTTGGCCAGAAGCAGCGGGCCCAGTGCCTGCGGGACTACAGTTGGTACCTGCGCCTAGTCACCTATGGAATCCTGGCGGCCAGCACAGACTACATCGAGCAAGTGGGCCTGATTGGTGCCCGAGAAATGTACAATGCCCTCCAGGTGCCCATGGCAGGCATGGTGGATGCCATGGTGATGTTGCGGGAGGCTTCCTTGCCCCTTCTCTCCAGCCAGGACGCCCAACTGGCCTCTCCCTATTTTGACTTCATGGTCCAGGGAATGGAAACCCTGGCCTAGGGCAATTCTCGGTTTTCAATGGGTTCCATAATGGGGTTTCCATAATGGGTTCCATAACCATTTGGTTCCACCTCAGTGCTGCTTTGGCGGCCATCATTCTGGGTCTGGCCAATCTGCTGCTGAGCAAAGGCACAGGGTTGCACCGGATCCTTGGCTGGTTGTGGATTGGTCTCATGGTCTGTGCCACCCTATCCTCCTTGCTAATTCGCCAGGTGCACCCAGGAGGGGCATGGAGCTGGCTCCATGGACTCACCATCTACACACTCTTGACCATGGCCTCAGCCATGGTGGCCATTGGCCAAGGCAATGTGCGGCGCCATGGCAACTGCATGAAAGGCACCATGGTGGGTGCCATTGCAGCAGGCACAGCAGCCCTAGCACCGGGGCGGTTTCTGTCTGAGGTTTTGGGCTATTGACCTCCTCAGAGCCGGTGGCCATTGCCCTTGGCAGCAATCTTGGCAACTCCCTGGCCACGGTGTCCTGGGCTGTTTCAGCCCTCAGATCTGTAGCCGAAGGTGGGGCCTTGCGCTGTTCCCCTTGGTTTCGCTCGTCTGCGGTGGGGGGGCCGCCCCATCAACCGGACTACATCAATGGGGTGGTGCTGATGCACTGCTCAGGGTCCCCCATGGCATTGTTGCGGCGCCTCCAGGCCCTGGAACATCAAGGGGGTCGGCAACCGGCACCCCGCTGGGGACCCCGTACCCTGGATCTGGATCTGCTCTGGTTTGGCCAGTGGCGTAGTGCTACTCCCCAGCTCCTTCTGCCCCATCCCCGCTGGCAGCAACGGAGTTTTGTCTTGGCCCCTCTGGTGGCTATAGATCCCCAGCTGGTGGCTCCCCATGCAACCTGTAGTTGTCAAAAGCTCCTGGAGCGTTGTGCCCCTCCCCATCCAGAGCCCCTTAGTTATTGAATGGTCCCTGGCCTGGGCCAAGATGGTGTGCAATGGGCACACTGCCCCTCGATCCCAACCATGGCCTGTTTTCCCTCTGAGCCTGCCCAGCTGCTGGACACCCTGGCCACATTGCAGGTGCGCAAGGTGTCCTTTGAGCTGGCCCGCTGGCGTCTACCCGTCGGAGCAGAAGGGACCTATGGCTGCATTCGCCACCCTGGAGCCTGTCTGGCAGTACCAGTTCTAGAAGATGGCCGTTTAGTCATCCTGCGTCAATACCGCTTTGCCGTGGCCCGGCGGTTGTTGGAGTTTCCTGCTGGCACCCTGGAAGCTGGGGAGCAGCCCCTGGCTTCAATCCAGCGGGAGTTGGGGGAGGAGACAGGCTTTGCTGCGGACCGCTGGGATGGGCTGGGCCATCTCCTGCCCTGCCCGGGCTACTCTGATGAGGTGATTCACCTATTTTTGGCGCGCCAGCTGAGGCCCCTACCGGAGCCGCCGGGAAGTGATGTGGATGAAGACCTACAGGTGCTCCTCTGGACACCAGAACAGTTGGAGGAGCGCTTAGCCAGTGGCGAGGAATCTTTGGATGCCAAAACCGTCACCGCCTGGTTTCAAGCCAGGGCCTTTCTGGCCAGAGAAGGGCAGCAATGAACGCCCCGTGGCTCTTCTGGCACCGTAGGGATTTGCGCCTGGAGGACAATCTGGGCCTGGCCCAGCTGGCCCAGCGGACCAGGGCCATTACCGGCCTTGTTGTGCTGGAATCCAGATTCTGGCAGGGACCAGAGGCAGCACCATCCCGGCTCTGGTTTCTGCTCACCAGTGTGGCGGAACTGCAGCGGGCCTGGGGCCAGGTGGGCAGCCAGCTGCTGGTGCTCCAGGGGGATCCCCTTCAACTCATCCCCCAACTGGTGACCCACCTGGGGGTGGTGGGGTTGGCCTTCAATGAAGATGTGGAACCTGGACCCCGCCGGCGGGACGCCCAGTTGCAGCACACCTTATTGGGTCAAGGTGTGGCGGTGCAGCGGTGCTGGGATCAGCTGCTAGTGCCACCGGAGCAGGTGCTCACCGGCTCAGGGGAGCCCTACAAGATTTATGGTCCCTACCGTCGCGCCTGGTTCCGCCAGGTCAAGGCGCCACCTGCCCACCCACCCCAGGATTTGCAAGGACCTGACCAGCTGCAGCTGGCAACGGTGGCTAGCACCTTACCCCTGGTGCAGAAGCTTCCCACCCCAGCGGAGTTGGGCTGCCCTTGGCAGGGGTCATCCCCCTGTCACCCCGGGGCACATGCGGCCCGCCAACAGCTGGATGATTTTGTCCATGGAGCCCTAAAAGATTATGAGCCGGGACGGAATCACCCTGGGCGTGAGGGCACATCCTGCCTGAGCGCTGCCCTGCGCTTTGGCACCATAGGGCCACGAACCCTTTGGCGGGCCTCAGAAGAGGCCATGGCCACATGGGCCCAGGAGCAGGTGGAGGCCCAGCAGTCCATCACCGTCTGGCAGCAGGAGCTGGCCTGGCGGGAGTTTTACCAGCAAGCCCTGTTCCATTGTCCTGAGCTGGCAGAGGGGGCCTTTCGTCCCCGTTGGCGCCAATTTCCCTGGCGGAATAACCTGGAGCACTTCTCCGCCTGGTGTGAGGGGCGTACGGGCTATCCAATTGTGGATGCGGCCATGGTGCAGCTGGTGCAGACCGGCTGGATGCATAACCGCTGCCGCATGATCGTGGCCTCCTTCCTCACCAAGGATTTGATCTGCGACTGGCGCTGGGGGGAAGCCTTTTTCATGGAGCACCTGGTGGATGGGGATTTGGCGGCCAACAATGGGGGCTGGCAGTGGAGCACCAGCAGTGGCATGGACCCTCGTCCCCTGCGCATCTTCAACCCATCCATCCAAGCCAGCAAGTTTGATGAGGAGGGGGAATACATTCGTCGCTGGCTGCCAGAGCTAGCTTCCTGTGCCACCGCAGATCTTCTATCAGGGGACATCAGTCCTCTGGAGCGTCTAGGCTATGGCGCCCCCCTGGTGAATCACCGGCAGCAGCAGGCTCTGTTTAGGGAGCTTTATGGCACCCATATCAAAGGCCAGGGCCATTAATTGCCTGGTTCGGGAAGGCTGCAACAGTTAAAGCCATCACGGCAGACCTTGCCATGGTCCATGGCCCAGTTGACCAGGGCCACACGATTCCTGGTGCCTGTCTTGGTGAAGATATTGCTGACGTGGTTGTCTACGGTGCGCTTACTGATGGAGAGCACCTGGGCAATTTCCTGGTTGGTGAGACCTCCAGCCAATTGCTCAATGATTTCGATCTCCCGCTGAGAGAGTCCGAGGCCAGAGTCCCGAAGAACCACAACTGGGGTTTTGTAATCTGATCCTACTTTAGGCATTGTCGGCCACTAGCTGGGCAGAATGAACCGATGAAATCCCAGGTCATTCCCCCAGCCTTCCAACGGGCCATTGCCAGCACCCAGCCGGTCATCACCGCCGAGCTCAGCCCACCCCGTGGAGGCTCTGTGGGGCAGGTATTGGCCACGGCAGAGGAGCTGCGGGGCCGTGTTCATGCCATCAACGTCACCGATGGCAGTCGGGCTGTGATGGGCATGAGCAGTCTGGCAGTCTGCCGTTTACTGCTAGAGCAGCACCTGGAGCCGGTGCTGCAGGTGGGCTGCCGAGACCGTAACCGCATTGCACTACAGGCGGATCTGTTGGGTGCCCATGCTTTGGGTCTACGGAATGTGCTGTGTCTCACCGGTGACCCTGTCAAAGCAGGAGATCAACCCAAGGCACGGCCTGTTTTTGACTATGAAGCTGTGCGACTGTTGCGGGATGTGAACAAGTTGAACCGTGGTCTGGATGCCCTGGGGCAGCCACTGCCCGATGGGCCCACGGCCTTATTTCCTGGTTGTGCCGCTGATCCCCAGTCACCCAGCTGGAGCGGTCTGGAGCGACGCCTAAAGCTGAAGAAAAAAGCCGGTGCCCAGTTTGTTCAAACCCAGATGGTCACCAGTGCGGAGGCATTGGGGCGCTTTTGCAGGGAGCTGGCTGAACCACTGGGCCTGCCGGTGCTGGCAGGGGTGTTTTTGTTGAAGTCGGGCAACAATGCCCGTTTTATCAACCGCATGGTGCCGGGGGCATCCATTCCCGATAAGGCCATTGCACGTTTGGATGGGGCCAGGTATCCCCGGAGGGAAGGCATTCAGATGGCAGCTGAACAGGTGGCCACCTATCTAGACATTGCCCAAGGCGTCCATTTGATGGCCATCAAGGCTGAATCTGCCATTCCACAGATTTTGGATCTGGCCGGTGTATCCCCCTTCAGGCCACCAGCTGGTGTGGGCCAGCGCAACCCTAGGCCCCTGGTGGCAGAACCACATTGAGGTCTGCTCCCAATAGGGCAGCCATGGCCTTTTGCTCAGGGGAAGGTTCCACCAGATCTTTACGGCGAGCATCCGTAATCAGCCAATCTAAGGAGGCTTCCTGCACATCCAGGTGGGCACCGTTCTTCTCCACGCAGTAGCGGCCAAACACCAGCTTGTTGACAAGAGTCACATTGGGACCAATGCGGGAGTGGTGGAAGATTATGGAATTGTCCACGGTGGCACCACTGCAGATGTGGCAGTTGGGACCAATCATGGATGGTCCAATAAGCCGTGCCCCCGGTTCAATGCGGCTCATTCCCCCCACAAAGACCGGACCCTCCACCGTCAGGTTGTCCCAATCCGCCGCCACATTCAGACCTGCATAGACGCCAGGACGCACCTGGGAGCCAGGAATTGGAACCTGCCGTACGTTCCCCTGGAGAACACTGCGAATGGCCTGCCAGTAATCCGGCACCTTGCCAATGTCCACCCATTCAAAATCCATGGGCAGGGCATAGAAAGGAGCACCTTCTGCCACCAGTTTGGGGAAAAGGTCAGAGCCAATGTCATAGGGAACACCACTGGGGATATAATCAAAAATCTCCGGATCAAAGATATAGATACCAGTGTTGATGGCATTGCTGAGGGCTTGATCCCGGGCAGGCTTCTCTTGAAAGGCTTGGATACGGCCATCTTCATCGGTCACCACCACCCCGTAGCCACTCACCTGTTCCCAAGGCACTCGCTTGGTCACCACGGAAGCCATGGCACCACAGGAGCGGTGGCGACTAACTGCTTGGCCCAAATCTAAGTCGATCAGGGCATCCCCGCAAAGCACCACAAAGGTGTCATCAAAGAAGGGCTGGAAGTTTTGCACCTTCTTCATGCCACCAGCCGAACCCAGTGCTGCACCGATTAGCTGACCATCTTCAATATATCCTTCAAAGGAATAGGCAATTTGCACACCAAAACGCTGTCCATCACGGAAATAGCTCTCAATCTGCTCAGCCAGGTGTGACACATTCACCATAATCTCTGTAAAGCCGTGCTCCCTGAGCAACTCCACCAGAAACTCCATCACTGGTTTTTGCAGGATGGGGATCATGGGTTTGGGAATCGTGTGAGTGATTGGCTGAACACGGGTTCCCTTGCCAGCAGCAAGGATCATCGCCTTCATGGGCCACCTTGTCTTAAGACTCTTGAATCTACCAAGCCCACCTAAGCCACCGCCCGTGGTGCGGACAGCTCCCGACTGGTTGACAGGGGTCTAGGGTGCAACTCCATGGCCTGGTTTCGGGGCAAAACCTGGATGGTGAGGGGACCATAGAGACCCTGATCCTGGTGAAGGCTCACCCTGCCCTGGCTGCAGAGAAATAGCAGGGCCCAAAATACACCCACCCGATCCCGGTCCAGATCCCTTTGCGCTGCTTGACTCCAGGCATAGACCAAGGCGTCAAACTCACCTGCACCAGGTAGCCAATGGTCCAAAAAGCGATCCAGGGCGGCGGTGGTCTCCGGTAGCTTTTCCCCATGGGCTAGGGCAGCCACCTCTGCCATGGCATGACGGCGGCTGAAGCCCTTAACCGGGCTACTGGGGCACCTGGTTTTCATGTCCTGGTGCTCCAGCTGGCTGGCCATGGTCTCTATGCTATGGATCAGCTCCCCCAAGGTGACAGGACGTGGTAGGGGTGGTTCCGCCACAAGACGTCGCCTCAGGTGCTCCTCTGTGGGCACCGGCCACTCCTGAGCCAGACCTAACTCACCTGCACCATCATCGGTGGTCTCCTTCAGGGTGTCCATGTCATTCCCATCAGGCTCAGGGGGAAGGATCTGTTGCTCAAGAATCCTGGCCTTGATGGCGATCAGGATGGATGCTGCCAAGAGAGCCTCGCTGCCATCTGCCAAATCGCGCTCATAGCTGTCCTCTGGGGTGCTGGCCAAATTGCCCATTGCCATGGGCACCTGTAACTGGTCTAGGAAGCTATCCACCACAGCAATCACATCCACATCCCAGGGGTCCAATTCCCCCCGCTCAGCCGCCTCCTGCAGGAGGCGGATTGCCATTCTGCCGCCACTGGTGGTGTCCAAATTTTCAACCTCCTGTCCGCTGCGGTGACAACGGCCTTAATGGACGGATAATAATCTTGTCCCTAGGCAGGATCCAGCCCTGGCGAGGGGGGAATCCCCTTGGCTGGAATGGCTGTGGCCAAGGCCGGTGGCACCTGAATGGCCTTGATCCCATTCACAGACACCAGGGCACTGCGATTCTGGTTGACCAGGTTTTCAATGGTGGCCCGGTAGGTCTCGGTGGTGAGGCGGGGGTAGAGGCCAATGCTAATGATGGGCACCAGGAGACAGGAAATGATGTAGATCTCCCGGGGCTCTGCATCCCTCAGCCGGGTGTGCTGCACCAGGGCTTGGTTTTCCTGGCCAAAGAAAATCTCCCGCAGCATGGAGAGGAGATAAATGGGTGTCAGGATGACCCCCACAGCCGCTAGGCAAACGATCACCACCCGGAAAACCAGGCTGTAGGCATCGCTGGTGGCAAACCCCACAAACACCATCAGCTCTGACACAAAGCCACTCATGCCCGGCAAGGCCAAGGAGGCAAGGGAGCAGGTGGTCCAGAGGGCAAACATCTTGCGCATCTGCTGACCCACACCTCCCATCTCATCCAGCATGAGGGTGTGGGTTCGGTCGTAGGTTGCCCCCACCAGGAAGAAGAGGCTGGCACCAATAAGGCCATGGCTGATCATCTGCAACATGGCCCCGCTGGTGGCTAGAGGAGAGAAGCTGGCCACACCAATGAGCACAAAGCCCATGTGGCTGATGGAGCTGTAGGCAATTTTGCGTTTGAGATTCCTCTGGGCAAAGGAGGTCAAGGCGGCATACACAATGTTCACCACACCCAAAACCACCAGCAGAGGGGCAAACTGGGCGTGGGCCTCCGGAAGCATCTGGGCATTGAAGCGCAGCAAGGCATAGCCCCCCATCTTGAGGAGGATACCGGCCAGGAGCATATGAACCGGTGCAGTGGCTTCCCCATGGGCATCGGGCAGCCATGTGTGGAAAGGCACAATGGGCAGCTTGACGCCAAAAGCAATGAGCAGGCCGGAGTAGCACAGCACCTGATAGGCAAGGCTCAAGGGCTTGGCTGCAATGTCCCCATAGGCAAAGCTGGGGGGACCATCTCCCTGGAAGCCCAGGGCAAGGCCCACCACCAGGATGAACAACGAGCTACCTGCGGTGTAGAGGATGAATTTGGTGGCGGCATATTGCCGCTTTTTGCCACCCCAAATGGCCAGGAGCAGATAAACGGGAATCAGCTCCAGCTCCCATGCCAGGAAGAAGAGCAGCATGTCCTGCACAGCAAAAACTGCCACCTGACCACCGCACATGGCCAGCATGAGCACATGGAACAAACGGGGCTTAAAGGTGACGGGCCAGGCAGCCAGGATGGCCAAGCTGGTGATGAAGGTGGTGAGCAGGATGAGGGGCATGGAGAGCCCATCTGCTCCCACGGACCAACCCAACCCCAGCTCCGGCAGCCAAGGCACCTGCTCCACCAGCTGCAACCCTTCCACCCCAGGGTCATAGCCATTGAGAAAGCCCGCCACAACCACCAGAAAGTTTGCCAAGGAAATGGCCAGGGCGTACCAGCGAATGCGGGAACCATCGCCAGGATCGGGAAGGAAGGGAATGGGGAACGCCGCAGCAATGGGAAACAGGATGGCGACGCTCAGATAGGGAAAGCTCTCCACTACGGCGGATCAATAAGGCCTCAACCTTTGCAGGTTAGGAATGGCTGGCCCTGTCTGAATGCCCAGGTCTGTGTTCCCAAACATTTGTGCCCTGGTTGCAGGAGGCCATCGGCATCAGCAAAGGCCCATGCACTGGCGAAGCATGGCAGCCAGCCAGGTGCTAAAGGTGCTAAGCTAAGGTGAATATGCTACTGTTATGGGGATTGGGAGGACAGGAGCTGCTGGGGAGAAACCGTCAGCACTGTGCGGATTGCAAGTAGTGCTGGAGCATGGGGCCATAGACATGTGCCGGTGAAGGGCGGAGGAAACCGCTGACCCAGCTGACCCGTGGGAGAATTTCCAGTTCGTAAACAGGCTCAGTTCGTAAAGAGGCTCAGAAAATTGACTGGTCAACCTTCCAGGAGCCCTTGCAATGTGGGCAGTGGTCCTGGTAAGCTAGGGTGCCAACTCTAAGATGTGCGATTGCCATGATAAGTCTTCAAGACCCGACTCATCCCCAGGTATCAGGTCCCCGGGTATCAGGAGGAGGCCTGCTGCCTATGGTGGGGGGCTTGGCAGTGCTCTTCAGCTCTGCTCTAGGGGTAGTTCACCCTGCTCAGGCCCACCATTCTGTCACCATAGGGGGAACCGAGTACGAGTGCGGTGCCGCCAATCATAGACCTACCAGAAATAATATCTGTGATCTGAGTGGTGAAAATCTGAGCAGTGTGCCGGCAGATCTATTTATCAATCTTCCTGGCCTAAGATACATTTATTTAAATGGAAACAGCCTGGTCAATGTGCCAGAAGATTTATTTAATGGGCTTACTAATCTATACTGGGTTAATTTAGATGGAAACAGTCTGTCCAGCCTGCCGGAAGATTTATTTGACGGGTTTTCTGACTTGGAATATGTCTATTTAAATGATAATAAACTGTCCAGCCTGCCGGAAGATATATTTGATGGGCTTGCTAGCCTGCAACAGATCGACTTGAGCGATAATAGCCTAACCAGCAGCATGCCGGAAGAACTATTTGACGGGCTTGCTAGCCTGCAACAGATCAACTTGAGCAATAATAGCCTGTCCAGCCTACCGGAAGACCTATTTGATGGGCTTGCTAGCCTGCAACAGATTCGCTTGAACAATAATAGCCTGTCCAGCCTACCGGAAGACCTATTTGACGGTCTTGCTGCCCTGCAACAGATCTACTTGAATAATAACAGCCTGTCCAACCTACCGGAAGGCCTATTTGATGAGCTTGCTGCCCTGGAACAGATTCGCTTGAACAATAATAGCCTGTCCAGCTTACCGGAAGACCTGTTTGACGGGCTTGGATCTGCTGCTAGCCTGCAACAGATCCACTTAAACAATAATAGCCTGTCCAGCCTACCAGAAGGCCTATTTGACGGGCTTGGGCTTGCTGCTAGCCTGCAACAGATCAACTTGAACCATAATAGCCTGACCAGCCTGCCGAAAGACCTATTTGACGGTCTTGCTGCCCTGCAACAGATCCGCTTGAACAATAATAGTCTGGCCAGCCTGCCGGAAGACCTATTTGATGGGCTTTTTGGTCTGCAACGGATCTACTTGAACAATAATAATCTGGCCAGCCTGCCGGAAGACTTGTTTAATAGGCTTTCTTCTAACGGGATTTCTAGCCTGCAACAGATCAACTTGAACAATAATAATCTGACCAGCCTGCCGGAAGACTTGTTTACCGGGCTTTCTAAACTGCAATGGATCTATTTAGCTCGTAATGAACTGACCAGCATGTCAGGAAGTTTATTTGATGGGCTTACTAGTCTGCGATATATCCGCTTATTTGAGAATGAGCTCTCTTGCCGACCTGCACTTCCATCAGGTGCTTCATTTGTAAATCAATCTAATCAGATTGATACTGCAACGACTGGGCTGCCGATTTGTGTTCGAGTAACTCTGTCACTCTCGTCTCTCACTATTAATGAGAGCGGAAGCTCTAATGCAGCAACAGTGACAGGCATGCTGAGCCATCCCTCAAGCGAAGCCATCACCCTCACAGTATCTGTAGAGCCTGAGGCCCCGGCTGTGGAGGGAGACTTCACCCTGAGCAGCAACACCCTCACCATAGAAGCAGGGGAAACCACCAGCACTGGTACGGTAACTATTATAGCAAATGACAATAACATTGATGAACCGGATAAGACCTTAACAATCACAGCAGAAGTGCCTGGCGGGAATAATCTAGCAGCTCCAGATCCTAAAACACTAATCATTGCTGATGATGAGGAATTACCGATGGTAAACCTGTCACTCTCTTCTCTCACCATTAATGAG
>RKSC01000055.1 GCA_007571085.1 Synechococcus sp. PNGco_S_binSS4 | reverse complement strand
GAAGTAAAACTAAACTTACTGTTAGCTTTTACTTTGAAGTGCCAGCCTAAGAAGTCCAATTCACCTGTCCAGGCTACCAATCCTGATTTGGCTTTGTAGTATTTGTAGAGAAAATCTGTGTTCTGATAGCCTTGGTCTAATTATGTACCATACTACCCTACTGCTGGAATTGGGACCTTGCCCTCTTACTCTAGTTTCCACCTTGCCCAGAGACCAGCTAGCAGTTTTTATTCCTTCCTTCTTCTAATGCATGGACAGGTTAGGGTTGACCACTTCACCTACTATCTTACCAGGTATGCTGCTGAAACGATGAGATTGCTGCTCGTCAGTAAGACGCTTTTCTAGGTTATGTTTACCCGTCCTGGCTCCCCATTAGCCCCAGTGTTGCCTATCTGATTTGACCCTGGTTGGGACCTGTTGACAGCTTCACCCACCCAGTTGACAGGCTGGTTTTATCTGGCCAGGTTGGGAGTTACTCCCACCTTAGGGGGCTGGGCTTGGTTGCTTGTGCTTACTTCACCAGCAGCGCCAGGAAAGTTCAACATCTAGTAATCAGTTAGCTGTTGCTTGACTTAATACTCTTTGAGGAGCTTTGGGTCAAGAATGATTTACACGTACCTTCTATATTTGTAAGAGGTTCTTTCCGCTCCTATCTGCACTGTGGTGTTGGAGAAGGTAAAATCAGTTGCCTAAAAGAATTGCCCTGGGGCACTGGTGCCCCTTGCGGCCAGCAGTCACCAAACCTAATCGAGCTGCCGTATTTTTTGCCTGGGGAAATGGCCTTGGTGAATCTTATTAATTAACATCTATGGCTCCTGGAGGTGCTAACCTTGCCAGACTCACCAAGGGGCAGGGATTAGTGATGCAGATGGGGCATTACTCCTAGGGAAGAGTAAGTCAGTGTATCTGCTGACCAGCATCTTCCATTTAGTATAGAATTTCTAGCATCATATAGCCTAACTTCTCCTGGGGTGTTAGAGGTATTATCCCATCTAAACCCCTAGTTGATTCCTCCATATTTTTGCATCTGATGAGAGGGTTCACCCTTTAGGATCCTGTTGTAGTTCCCGCAGGGCCGCCAGTAGGGAGCCTGGGCTGTGGGGATCCACCATTAGTACACTGCCACCCTTGGCCTGGGCCAGCTGTTCTCCCATGGTCATCCAATCCTTAGCCAACAGGAGCCTCACGGCCTCTGCTGCAGTGGGGTGTTGTTCGAGAACCTGGGCTAGGGTTGCAGCTGCTTGGGCCCGGGCTTGGGCCAAAAGCTTTTGCTGCTGAGCTGTGGCTTCTGCATCAATGACCAGGGCCTTGCTTCTGGCCTCCGCATCCAGCACCAGGGCCTCTGCCTCACCCAGAGCCACATTAATAGCCGCCTCCTTTGCACCTTCGGAATCCAAAATGGTGGCTCTCTTCCGCCGCTCCGCTGTCATCTGCTCTTCCATGGCTGCAGATACACCGTCTGAGGGAAGAATATCCCGCAACTCAACACGGGTTACCTTAATGCCCCAGGGATCTGTTGCCATATCCAGTTCTTGAAGCAGGCGGTCATTGATCTGTTGACGTGCACTGAAGGTTTGATCCAAATCTATGAGGCCAACCTCAGAGCGAATCTGAGTGAGTACCAGATTGACCAGAGCTGTTTCCATGTCCAAAACAGCATAATAGCTCTTGAAGTGATCCACCAGCTGCCAATAAACGACTGCATCCACGGAGATCCTGACATTATCCTTAGTAATGCAACTCTGAGGTCGTACATCCAGCACTTGCTCTTTGAGAGATTGCCTAGAAACGGTCTTCTCCAGGATAGGTATCACAACACTGATACCTGGTTGCAATGTTCTGCTAAATGTACCCAAACGTTCAACCAAGACGGAGTTGCCTTGCTGGGTAATGCGTAAGCTGCGGAGACCAAGTAGGATAGCAAACAGCAGCGGTAAAAGGGCAAAGCCGTTCATGGCCATGGTCAGGGGTGGTGTTTTAGTCTAGCCTATGGCTTGTGATGGTCCACCATGCTGAACTGGCTTTTTCTGGTTTTCATTCTCTTTGTTACTGTGGGCTTGCTAGTGTTCATGGTGCTGACCATTGGCCGCAAACTCCAGGCTGATCCCAGTAATCTAACCAGCAACTTGGGCACAGCAACCATTCTCTCCCCTGAGCCCCAGGCTGACCGGTGGCGGGTGCGGTGGCGTGGTCAAAGTTGGGCTGCCGTGAACATTGATCCTGCTGTTTCCCTGGAGTTGGGGGACGAGGTGCTGGTGGTGGCACATGAAGGCACATGTCTGCAGGTTATCTCCAGGCGCAGCCTACTGCCCAGTAATTGATATTCACCTCACCATGGGTGATGCATATATGTGATGTATATAAAGGTCAAGGAGCCATCAATCCATCATCTGGCGACCTTCCAAGGCCCTGGCTAAGGTCACCTCATCGGCAAATTCCAACTCGCCCCCCATGGGTAGGCCGTAGGCAATGCGACTCACAGGGCAAAAGGGCTTGATCAGACCAGCCAAGTAGAGGCTTGTGGTCTCACCCTCCACGCTGGGGGTGAGGGCAAGAATCACCTCCTCAATGGGTTCCTGGCTGATGCGCTTGATGAGAGGCTGGACGGTGAGCATCTCTGGGTTCACACCATCCATGGGGGAGATGAGGCCACCCAAAACATGGTAGGTGCCGTGGAACTCCCGGCTACGCTCCAGGGCCAGCAGGTCCCTAGATTCCGCCACCACACAAATTTGGTGCTGCAAGCGGCCCTGATCCTGGCAGATGTCACAGAGTGGGGCTGTGGACAGATGAAAACACCGCTCACACTCACCCACCTGGCGTTTTGCTGTCAGCAGGGCTGCTGCAAAAACCTCCAGCTGCTCTTGGGGTTGTCGGAGCAAATATAAGGAGAGGCGCTGGGCAGTGCGGGGGCCAATACCTGGCAGGCGCTCAAACTGTTCGATCAAGCGAGCCAATGGTTTGGTGAGCAGGCTCACAGGCAGGTGTCAGGGGAACATCACTGACCCTAAGGGGCAAGCCCATGAATCTATTGAATGGCCCTACAGCTAATCCTCCATGGGGCCAGTGCTCCATTAGACAAGACCTATTCCCACATCATCTCCGTCCTTGTCCACAGCAGCCCTTGAGCAGCTCCACGAGCATCAGCGGCAAACCCGTGTCCTGGCTAGCATCGGCAGCTGCCTCTACTGGGATCAAACCACTGCCATGCCCCCGGCGGGAGCGGCCTGGCGTGGAGAACAGCTGGCCTGGGTGGCCCAACAAGTCCACAACCGCCAAACCAGTCCCCACCATGGGGAGCTGCTGGCGGCAGCAGAGGACAGTCTCAGCCAGCTTCCCCCTGAACAAAAAGAGGACTGGCAGCAGAACTTAGCCCTGCTGCGGCTGGAGTACCAGCGCCAATGCTGCTTGGACCCTGCCTTAGTCAATGCCCTGGCAGAAGCACAGGCTAGGGGCTACAGCCTATGGCAGGAGGCCAAGGCCAGCCAAGACTTTTCCATCTTTGCCCCAGCACTGGAGGAGTTGATCCGCCTACGGCTGGAGCAGGTGTGCCAGTTGGCAGAAACTCGCTCTCCATGGGAAACCTTGGCTCAGCCCTTTGAGCCCCACATCAGCCACCGCCGCCTAGGGGAGCTGTTTACCCCCCTGCGGCAACGCCTCCCCCACATGGTGGAACGGGTTCGCAGCACCTCTCACCCGGCACAACCCCCATGGACCATGAGCCGGCAGGTGCAGCACAACCTCTGTGGTCAGCTGCTGGAGCATTGGGGTTTTGACCGGCGCCGTTGTGTCCTGGCCACCTCCCCCCATCCCTTCTCCACTACCATGGGGCCCCAGGATTTCCGCATCACCAACCGCACCCTGACCCACCAACCCCTCAGTGCCTTCCTGGCCACTGCCCATGAGTGGGGCCATAGCCTTTATGAACAGGGCCTACCGGGGGAAGATAGTCCTTGGTTTGGATGGCCTTTGGCAGAAGCCACCTCCATGGGTGTCCATGAAAGTCAGTCCCTGTTCTGGGAAAATCGCCTAGCCCGGAGCCGGGCCTTTAGCCAAGTGTGGGCAAGGCGCTTTGCCCAGGCAGCTGGAGCTGCCCCCTGGGGTGATGAGGATGGCCTCTGGGTTGCCATGAATCCCCTAGAGCCGGGATTGACCCGTGTGGAAGCTGGTGAGCTCAGCTACTGTCTCCATGTGCTGCTGCGCTATGAGCTGGAGACCGACCTGCTGGAGCACCGCCTACCTGTAGCGGAGCTGCCAGAGCGTTGGTGTGTTCTTATGGAACACTATTTGGGTGTGACCCCATCCAATGTCAGTGAGGGCTGCCTACAGGATGTCCACTGGAGTGAAGGTCTATTTGGCTATTTCCCCAGCTATGCCCTGGGCCACCTAATCTCCGCCCAGCTTGCAGAAGCCATGGAAGCGGACATTGGCCCCATGGAAGCCCACGTGGCCGCTGGAGAGGAACACCGGCTCTTAGCCTGGCTCCGCCTCCATGTTCATCCATTGGGTCGCAGGGTCAATGGGGAGCAACTGGTGCAAAAGGTGACGGGCCGCTCCCTATCTGCTGAGCCCTTTCTCCATTATTTGGAGTTAAAGCTGGAACAACTGCTGACAATCCGTACAGCTGCGCAGCACAGATGATTTTACCTGCACCAATTTACCCGTGCCAAGTAGTGGTTGTTGATTGTTCTTTGCCCCTTCAATCCATGAATGTTTGATTACTATGCACCACACCTTCCCCTAACCTGTAACATCTTGCTCCCTGGTCATTGATGGGGGCACGGTGGGTTACCCGCACCCGTTACAGCAGCCCTTGCCGCCCGGGGCAGTGATGTGGCTACGGTAATTGTCAATGGTGGTGTGGTGGTGCAGGTGATGAATAGGATGGAGGCTGAGGCACCCTGAAATTCCACCAATGCCCTACTTCACCTGGAAAGATAAAGGTCTCAGTGAAGACTGCCCCAGCTTGGTATCCATGGCTGCACGTTTTGAGGAGGCTGCAGCCCTAATGCGTCGCCTGGCTGGGGAAGGATTTTGCTTGGAGCATCAGCAAGGGCAACAGCAGATCACCCACCCTGACCCAGGGGTGTTTGCCGCTTTTGGCTTCCGTGATGAAGATGGCCCCGGCCGCCAGCTGGAGTTGGTAGAGTCCTAAAGGGGTGATTCAACTCTCCCAAGCCTGGGGGCATTGGCTGGTGATTTACTTCCGATGGGCCCTTAAATATGCAGCAAGTTTTTGTAGAGGGGCTGGAAGGCTTTGCATCTTTCTATCTTTTAGACCACCAGATCCCATTGTATCCTCCTGGAGTTGAAGGAGGAAGGAATCCACCATGAGGATTTGCTGATCCCGTAGGGGAAGTTCCAGCAAGCCTATGGGCTCACCCCTTACCTCACCTTGCCTGTCATCTTGAATTGCCTTAACGTTCTGTGAAGTATTGCTCAGCTTAGGTGGAGTGTTTCCATTCTGGTTATGGCTGGTCTGGTTATAGCTAGGGGGCAGGTGGGAGTCCATGGTTGGGAGAAAATGGCTGGATTCAGTCTTCCCTCTTTGCCAGAAGGAGGGTGCCCCCTTGCCGCTGCAGGCACCACCCATGTTTGAGGGTGACCGTAATGGCTTGGCTTTGGGTGAGGATTCCCATGAGCTGTTTGAGCTGCTGCCGTGTGGCATGGAAGCCAGTGCGGGTTTGAATCCAGAGGGCCAGGCAACGTCTGGCCAATGGTTTGGGGAGTGCAGCCAGTGACTGGCAGCTTAAGCCAGTGGCCAGAACACCACCTAAGGAGTGCAAATTAGCGTGGGCCAGCTGATCTAGAAAATCACTTTCTTCAGCCAGTTGTTCTGAGCAAGCAGCCATGTGAACCACAGCATCTCCATTGAGCTGCTCCAAAGAGGGGATCACTTGCGAGCGGATGTGGTTGCGAGAGAGCCGTTGATCCCCATTGGTGTAGTCTTCCCAGAAGGGCAAGTGCAGGTCTTGGCAACACTGGAGGGTGTCCTGTCGAGAGAAGCTGAGCAGGGGACGGATGAGCTGGAGATCGGGTGCCAGCTGTCGCTGTGATCGAAGGCTGCCCAGGCCACGACTGCCAGTGCCCCGGCACAGGTGGAAGAGCATGGTTTCTGCCCGGTCGGTGGCAGTGTGTCCAGTGACCAGGTGGGAGCAGGCCAGTTGTCGGCAGAGTTGGGCAGCGGTGTCATAGCGCCACTGTCGGGCCGCTGCTTCGCTGGTGAGCTGTGTAGCCACTGCCATATGGCAGGGGAGCCCCCATCCATGGCAAAGGGAATGGACGTGGTCCGCATTGGCAGAACTGTCATGTCGGCAGCCATGGTCCCCATGGAAGACATGTAAGGACCAAAGGTGCAGCGGTTGTAGGTCCAGGAGGAGGCGCAGGAGGCAAAGGGAGTCTTGTCCACCGGAGACAGCCAACAGGAGAGATGCTCCAGGGGGGAGCAGGTGGGGTAGCTCCAAGAGGTATTTATGGAGCCGGTGGTGCCAGCGACTCCAGGGCTGTCTGACCCCATGGGCTGTCCCAGTGGCAAAAGACAGGGCCATCTCCAGAGGGGGGACCTTATTCTGCAAGGCCCATGATTCTGCAAGGTGCATGGTTTAGCATTTACCTTGATCTCTAAATCTGTTCCATGACGCTTCCCGCCAGGCTTGTGGATTGCCTAAAGACCCGCCAGGGCCTAAAAATCATTGCGGGTTTACAGAACTTTTCCCCGGAGCGGGTGGAGAAGGTTTGTAGGGCAGCTGTGGGGGGTGGAGCAGATCTGGTGGACATTGCTGCAGACCCCAACCTGGTGCGTCTAGCCCGATCTTGCGGTGTAAACACCATCTGCGTCTCAGCGGTGGAGCCTGAGCGCTTTGCTGGGGTGGTTGCCGCTGGGGCAGATATGGTGGAGATTGGCAACTTCGACTCTTTTTACCGCCAGGGGCGTCACTTCAGTGGGGAGGAGGTCTTGGAGCTAACCCGTCGGAGCCGAGCATTGCTGGAAGAGGATGTGCCCCTTTCCGTGACCATACCCCACAGCCTGTCCCTCTTGGAGCAAGAACGTTTGGCAGAGCAGGTGGTTGCAGCCGGAGCCGATCTAATCCAAACAGAAGGTGGAAGCCAGATTCAGCCAGAGACCGGGGGAATCCGTGGTTTGATTGAGAAGGCAGTGCCCACCATGGCATCTGCCTATGCCATCAGCCGTGCGGTGTCCGTGCCTGTGATCTGTGCCTCAGGTCTGAGTGCGGTGACGGCCCCCATGGCCATGGCCGCTGGTGCAGCAGCCATAGGAGTTGGTCGTGCGGTGAACGGTTTGGAGGATCAGGTGGCCATGGTGGCCCAGGTGAGAAATCTGCGCCAGGCCATCAGAACAGGGGCCTGTCTCTGGGCCAAGTGATTCCTGTACACTCAATGGTGATCCCAGACCATCCTTCCCATGGTTGAGCCTCTCCTCTGCGGTATTGTCCTGGGCCTGGTGCCCATCACCATCATGGGCCTTTTTGTCAGTGCCTACAACCAGTACCGCCGCCAAGGCACTTTCGGGGGCTAAAATCCGGCAGAGGCTAAAACCCGGCCTGGAGTAGCAACAGGGTGGTACCGCCGTAGCGGTGGCGGCTGTGTAAATGCCAGCCCGGCAGGTTTGCTGGGGGCTGGCCACTGCTGCATTCCAGGAGCAGGAGACCTCCGGGCGCCATGATTCCCCCATGGCTTGTGGCCCTAGCCAAGGGTTCATAGAGTCCACCATGGTAGGGGGGATCGCCATAGATGAGGTTAAAGGGCTGCTGGGGGGTGGCAGCCTGTGGCCAGGCCCGTAACCATGCCAGGGCATCCCGGCGGTGGAGGGTAAAGGTTCCTGGTGGGCGGCAGACAAGCTCTAAATTCTGGCGGGCCACAGCAGCAGCCCGACCATGGCGTTCCACGGCGGTGACATGGACAGCACCGTGGAGGAGGGCTTCACAGGCCATTGCCCCACTACCGCTGAACAGATCCAGCCATCGAGCACCCACAACCTGCTCCCGCAATAGGTTGAAGACCGCCTGCCGTACCCGTGCCGGTGTGGGGCGGCTGATGGTGCCCGGTGGACTCCTCAGGCGGCGCCCATCACTGAGGCGCAACTCCATGGCCATGGCAGAACAGCACTCCCAATCTCAATGGGGTAAATGCTCCAGCCAGCGGGCCAGCATTCTTTGTCCACAGGGGCCAGATTTTTCCGGGTGGAACTGGGTGGCCACCAGAGGACCCCGGGCAATGGCTGCCGTAACCAACTGGTGAGCCACTGTCACCTGGGCTGCCACCACAGAACTATGCCTAGGCACAGCGCCGTAGGAATGCACAAAGTACACCCACTGGTTCTCTTGGGGGGGAAAGAGGGGAGAGTGGCCAGCGGAGATGAGTGGCTGCCAGCCCATGTGGGGAATGGGCTCCTCAGGGGTGGGCTTGAGCAGCTCCACCCGGCCTGGTACCAGGTCCAGCCCAGGCAGCTCACCTTCTGCGCTGCTGCTGAACAACAGCTGTAGCCCCAGGCAAATGCCCAGTAGGGGCCGTTCCTGTCTGACCCAGTGGCCAATGGGCTGAATCAGATCCCGGTCTGCCAGCTGGGTCATGGCCGGGTCAAAGGCCCCCACCCCCGGCAGCACCAGTGCTACACCTCCAGCATCTGCCCATTGGCGCAGATGGTCACCACTGCAGAGCCGTTGGCAAGAGGCCCCAAGCCGCTGCAGAGATTTGCTGACGGAGTGGAGATTCCCCATGCCGTAGTCAATGATTCCCAAAAGGGGTGGAGATGGGTGGGTCATGGGCGCTACAGGGGGTGCTCCATGGTTATGGCCCTCATCAGGGCAAGCTATTGATGTAATGAATGAGCCTATAGAGGTGCCCCATGTGGCGGCAATCAACTTGCAACTCCAAACCCGGATACAGCCCCTGCTGGCTTCTGGAGGAGCACCGTTCAATGGCTCCCTGCCGCACCAGATGGGCAAACATCTGGTTCATGGTCTGCAACTGGTCATCGGTGGGTATTTTGTGGAGAAGGAGTTGTAGGCGATCCTTCTCAAGGAAGCGGCAGGAGTGGACCACCCTATAAAAACCGCAGATCACCTCCAAGGCAGCTTCCACAGAGTCCGCCACGGTGTAGATCTGCCCATCAGCGGCGGACACCATGCCTCTGGCCTCCAAAACCTTCATCAAATGGTTTTGCCAGCCTTGCCAGTAGTCATCCCCAGGAGGGGCCAGGAGCACCACGGGCATGGGAGCTGCCTTGCCCGTCTGAAGCAAGGTGAGCGCTTCAAACAGCTCATCCAATGTGCCCATTCCTCCCGGCAAGGCCACCAGGGCCTGGCTCTCCTGCAGGAGAAAGTGCTTACGGTTAGAGAAGTAACGAAAGGCCACCAACCTGGTGTCGGCGTCGATGTAGGGGTTGGAGAGAAACTCAAAGGGCAGCTGAATGGTGAGACCAAAGCCCTTCTCCACTCCAGCCCCACGGTTGGCTGCTTCCATCACCCCACCCCCGGCCCCGGTGATCACCTCAAAACCTAGGGCCACCAACTGCTGTGACAGGGCCATGGCTTGCTGATACACGGCACTTTGTGGTGGCACCCGGGCCGATCCCACCACCCCCACCTTCAGACCATGGCGGTGGGCATTAAAGACCTTCAGCCCATGGGCAATGTCCGCCATGGTGCTATTGAGGAACTCCCAATCACCCCGTTCCTGGCTGTGGTGGCTGATGGCCAATAGGTGCTCCAATACCCCATGAACCAGATCCCCATGGGCGTGACCCTCCAGATGGTTCCCTAGTTCCAGCAGTTGCTGGCCCAACGGGGAGTTTGAGTCCTTGCTTAGGGGGCCACCAGTACAGGGGTCAGATGTACTTTGCAATGGTGCCCGATAGGGTGGTCTTGGGAACGGCACCCACCACCGTATCCACCCGCTGGCCGTCCTTGAACACCATCAGGGTGGGGATGCTGCGAATCCCAAACTGACTGGCCACATTGGGATTCTCATCCGTATTCAGCTTCACCACCTTGATCTTGCCGGCCAATTCAGCAGCAATTTCTTCAATAATGGGCGCCACCATGCGACATGGTCCACACCATGGCGCCCAAAAATCCACCAATACGGGAACGTCGCTTTTGAGCACGTCTACCTCGAAGGAAGCATCGGTCACTGGGGCGGCGTTCGACATGTGGCTGGTAACTCCGGTTCTTCCAATGTAGCAGAAGGCATTCTGCCTTAACGCCCCATACCCAATTGCTGGGCCTTCTGGTAAACCTTCCCCTCACTCAGAAGTGATGGAGCCACCACAATTTCCACCTGCTGCATCTCCTTAATGGTGTGTGCCCCCAAGGTGCCCATGGAGGTGTGCAAGGCACCCATCAGGTTATGGGTGCCGTCATCCAGCTGGGCAGGACCACGGAGGATCTGCTCAAGGTTGCCCGTGGTGCCCACCCGGATGCGTGTACCCCGGGGCAAGACGGGAGATGGGGTGGCCATACCCCAGTGAAATCCCCGCCCTGGGGCCTCCACGGCCCGGGCAATGGGGGAGCCAATCATCACCCCATCAGCTCCACAGGCAATGCACTTACAAATATCCCCACCGGTGACGATACCCCCATCGGCAATGATGGGCACATAGGGGCCACCACTACGCTGCACGTCATCCCGTGCCGCGGCACAATCCGCAATGGCTGTGGCCTGGGGAACACCCACCCCCAGCACCCCTCGGGAGGTGCAAGCTGCCCCAGGGCCAATGCCCACCATCACGGCTGCAGCACCCGCTTCAATCAGCTCAGCGCATACCCCATAGGTGACGCAGTTGCCTAACACCACCGGCACAGCCATCTCCTGGCAAAATGCCTTCAGGTCCAATTTGTCCTGACCAGGGGGGCTATGGTGGCAGGTGGAGACCACTGTGGCCTGGACAAAAAACAGATCTGCTCCAGCCTTAGCCACCACATGACCAAAGGCCAAGGCCCCAGCTGGGGTTGCACTGACTGCAGCAATGCCTCCGGCTGCTTTGATCTCCCGTACCCGCTCCAGAATCAGCTCCTCCCGCACCGGTGCGCTGTAGAGCTCCTGCATTAAGCCAACAAACTCATGAACCCCCACTGCGGCGATGCGCTCCAGGGCAGCGGTGGGATCGGCATAGCGGGTTTGTAGCCCCTCCAGATTCAACACCCCCAGGGCCCCTAGACGGGATAGATGGACGGCCATGGGCACATCCACCACACTGTCCATGGCGCTGGCAATAATGGGCATGGGCCGTTCAATGCCCCCCAAATGCCAATGGCTCTGCACAAGGGAAGGATCCACCGTGCTGCCACCGGGGGCAAGGGCAATTTCATCAATGCCATAGGCCCGTCGCACATGGCGAACCCGACTGAGCTGAATGTCCACGCGTTGTGCAGAGGTAGTAAATGAGCGTATCAAGGCAAACGAACCTGCTGGGGGCCCTGGGGCCAGCCATGGCAAGCTGGTGGTCCCAAGGCCCCCGGCCATGAAACGTCCCCCCTGGCTCAACTGGCTTTACCTGCTGATCTTTCTTTGGTCAAGCTGGCAGTTGGCCGGCATGTGGTGGCAACGGCTCCATGGCTGATGTGGGGATCATCCTTGCTGAACCATTGCCTTGCTGAACCATTGCAGGTCTGGGGAGGGGCGGCTCCTCCAGTGGATTTGCTTCCTTTACATGGGCAAAGGACCTTTCATAAGGGAAGTTATTCTATAAGGGAAGTTACTTGACTTTTGCAAGCGCCCTAAATGCAAGGGGAGACAGAGATATTATTTATGTGGGAACTGATTCTATATTATTTTGCAAGACTCTTTCGATAATTTTGTTGACTGCTTTATTATTTCCCCCCAAACCTAGAACCAAGGGAGTTGAGCCATTTTTGTCTCTTACATTAAGATCAGCGCCGGACTCAATTAGATCTTTGATAGCGGCTATGTAATTTTTGTTAATTGCCAGATGGAGAGGGGTTTCTAGTTTTTTATTTTTTGCATTAAGATTAGCTCCAGCCGCGATGAGTTCCTTAATAAAATCTAGCTTTTTAAGCTTTACTGCAATATGGAGAGGAGTGTCACCCTGTTTATTGACCGCATTGAGATCAGATCCGGTCCCAATTAGAACATGGAACATGTCTAAATTTCCATTTCTGATGGCCAGATGGAGAGGACTGTTGCCCTGTTTATCAGCTACATTCACATCAGGCATGGTCTGTGTTATAAACATGCTGGGGTGAGAAT
>RKSC01000009.1 GCA_007571085.1 Synechococcus sp. PNGco_S_binSS4 | reverse complement strand
CTGGGAAAGGAAAGCATAGATATTCCTATATCCCTTCAACTGACCACGAAACTGCTCCTGTTCTGCTTCTTCGTGCTCCTTAAAGCGCTGAACAGCAAGATCGAGAAGGGCATTCATCTTACGGTGATCAGTGGCTGAGAGATTACGCTTGCTGCCATACCAGATCTTGGCAAATGTAGTTATATCATCTGATGTGAAGATAGCCCATTGTAGCAGTTTGTGTTGCAGTTCTGACAGGCGATGAGGATCGGCATTCTCTCCAATTGGTGTTATCTCATAATAAGGCTTGAATGCTGTATAGATGTCATCAGCTTCGTTGACAAAATCAAGCACAAAGGTGCGGGACTTGCCGGGGGCAATGCGGTTGAGCCTTGAGAGGGTCTGGACTGCCTGAACACCGGCCAGCCGTTTCACCACATACATGGCCTGCAACAGGGGCTGATCAAAGCCGGTTTGGTACTTCTCCGCCACCAGGAGAACCCGATAATTATCACCCCCAAAAATTTCCGGTAGCTCGCTCTCAGTAATTCCCCCATTCATGGACACCTCATTGTAGGACGCCCCAGGAACCTTGGGATCCTCCACTGTGCCAGAGAAGGCCACAAGTGAGCAAATATCATGGTAGCCCTGCTCCTTAATATAACGATCAAAGGCGAGCTTATACTTAACAGCGTGAAGGCGTGAGCCCGTGACAACCATGGCCTTGGCACGTCCCCCCAGCTCGTGCATCACATTGAGCCGGAAATGCTCAATAATTACGGTAATGACTTGCTCGATATTAGCAGGATGAAGCTCCATGTAACAAGTCAGGATCTTAGCAGCTTGCTTCAATGGCACCTTGGGATCCTCCTCCACCTGTTTAACCAGGCCAAAAAAGCGTTTGTAGGTGATGTAATTGTGGAGCACATCCATGATGAAGCCTTCCTCAATGGCTTGCCTCATGGTGTATTCATGGAATGGGGAGGTACCGGATGGGCCGGGCTCATCAAACAGAATCTTTGTCTTGAACTTTGGTGTAGCTGTGAAGGCAAAGAAACTGAGATTGGGTTGACGACGGCGTTTTAAGGCATCGCGAAGGATTGTCGCTTTTACCTCATTGCAGAGGTTATGATCCTCTGCCTCTTCCTCGGAGAGTTGGGCTGCAATGGCAGATTCAATGCCATCCTTGTTTAACATACCCCGAAGCGCTTGGGCAGTCTCCCCACTCTGGGATGAGTGGGCCTCATCTACAATGATGGCAAAGCGCTTTCCCCCTGTGTGAATCTTCACACCAGAGCCCTTTTTCTCAAGGGTTGATAGAGCCCGACTGATGAAGGGAAACTTCTGGATTGTGGTGATAACTATGGGCGTGCCCTGGGACAATGCTTGGGCCAACTGTTGAGTGTTATCGTCGATTTTTTCCACCACGCCGGTCTTATGCTCAAATTGGTAGATGGTCTGCTGTAATTGCTGATCCAGCACACGCCGGTCGGTGACAACTATCACGGAGTGAAATACCTTCTCATCATGCTCATTGTGTAGGCTAGCCAGCCGGTGGGCTAGCCAAGCGATGGAATTGGATTTACCTGAACCGGCTGAGTGCTGGATCAGATAGTTCCGGCCCGCCCCATGGATCTTGGCATGGTCAACCAGCTTCCGCACCACGTCAAGCTGGTGATAGCGGGGAAAGATCATGGTCTCCTTCTGCAGGGTGCGAATGCCCTTACTGGTTTTGCTCTGTATTTTCTTCACTTCAAGATGGATGAAGCGCTGCAATATTTCCAGGAGGCTGTCAGCCCGTAGCACTGTGTCCCACAGGTAGTAGGTTTTCCATTTTTCCTGCACCGGCGGGTTGCCTGCTCCGTGATTGTTGCCACGGTTGAAAGGTAGGAAGTGGGTTTCCCCACCCTTGAGATGGGTGGTCATCCACACGTCATCCGGGTCCACAGCAAAATGGACCAAGGCCCTTTTCTTAAATGCAAAGAGCAGGTCCTGCCCATCTCGATCATTGCTGTACTGGCGCACCGCATCCACAGCCCGCTGGCCGGTTAGCGGATTCTTGAGTTCAGCGGTGACGACAGGAATGCCATTGACCGCAAGGGTCACATCAATGACGCAGCGCCGGTTCTGGCCGTTGGGCCCCTTCATCACCGAAGTGAAAGCCACTTGGCGCGTGACAGTCAGCCGGTTCTTGGTGTACTTATGAGCTGCCTCAGGGTTCATGCCGGTGTTGGGTTGGAAACAGGCCATGGGGAAGGTCTTGCCATAGCACTTGAAGCCATGGCGCAGGACATGAAGCGTGCCCTTACTCTCCAACTCCTTGACCAGGGACTCCACCACTGTGGCTTCCGTCTGTCCCCGGTGTAATCTCTCCAGAGAAGTCCACTTTTCAGGCTGGCTCTGGCGCAGGAAACCACACACATCTGCAGGAAACAAGGCCCGATGCTCGTCATAGTCTCCCGGATCCCCCTTGCTATAGCCTCCTTGAGTGGTTAGGTGGTGCTCGATGGCGGTTTCAAAGGCAAGCTCGGTGTGGGCTGGCATTGCTCATGGTCAGACTGGGTAATGGTATTTGATACCCAGGCCATGGACCATGGCAAAGGTGTCTGTGACTGTGACTTTGTCGCAGACATCAGGTAACTTGATCGAACGGCGCGATTTTGGGCGTCGCTGCTCATTAGTAACGACGGTTTTTCCTGTCGCCATACCATGGGCGACTAGCCAGCCATCAGCGCCACGGGCAAACTTTGCTTTGGCGTCGTCCCGATATTGTCTATGATTCTTAGCCCAGCCCATAACCTCTCTATAAGCCTCAACAATGCCATCATCCTCACTCGTGAGAAAGAAATCACCAGGGAGTTTCTTAACCCACTGCACCAGGTCTTTGTCTTCCTTGCCACTGAGTAGTTCCTTTTTAACCCGATCAATGCTGTGGAGATGCCCGCGAGAGTGGCCATGGAGCAGACTGTCCCAAAACCCTGGGCAAATCCCAAAAGCGTAGTAGCTATTCTTTGCCGTAATGAGCACGTCT
The DNA here is from genome assembly GCA_007571085.1 of Synechococcus sp. PNGco_S_binSS4. Taxonomy (GTDB): domain Bacteria; phylum Cyanobacteriota; class Cyanobacteriia; order PCC-6307; family Cyanobiaceae; genus Synechococcus_B. Next base: position 1,481 of record RKSC01000009.1, on the reverse strand, counting down.
GAGTCGATAAGGTAGCTGGAGATAGGGGTCATGGCAGGGTGATTTTGAGTTTGCGGGCGTACTCCTGGAAGGTTCCGCCGTTGAGTCCTGTGAGATCATAGGCTTCCTTGAAGCCAATGCGCCCCTCTTTGGCCGCTCGAATAACCTGACTGGCAAATAGTTGGCCAACTCTTGCATTTTGGTTCTTGTAGAAATCCCCACCACCCGCTCCCGCCTCCTGTTTCTGGTTTTGCCGTTGTGTGTAGTCTCTGTAGAAATCAAAAAAATCCTCACGTTCCACTAAGCCCAGATCCATGGCCCGGCGCCCAATCACCACTGAGCTCACCTTGAAAAGCTTGGCCAACTCCCTAAAACCTGCTTCCCCATGGGTAAGGTTTTGCCAGGCAGACTGAAGCTCCACAGCAGGCACGAGAAACTCAGCCGCCGCCCGGTCGCAAAACTTCTCCACCTCGTCACCATCCGGCTCCAATCCCTCAAAACCAGATAGGCCAACACCGGCATCCCCCAACCACAGGTGCGCCAGCTCATGGGCAAGGGTGAACATCTGGGCAGATTTGGAATCGGCCCCATTTACAAAAATTAGGGGTGCGTAGGGATCGCTCAGGGCAAAACCTCGGAACTCCTGCACATCCAGTTTGCGATGGGTGTTGTTGCCAACAATGCCGTTGATCACTGCCATAATACCCAGCTGCTCAATGGCACTGCGCAGTTTGCCCACAGCTTCTATCCGAGTGGATGCCTTCGGCCTCCAACCATCTGCCAGCCCAAGCACCTGCCCCATGTGCTGCCCAGTGGTTACTGGGTCGTCCGATAGCTTGGCGGAACCCACAAACTCCAGGGGCTCCACCTGGGCCTCAAGTCGCTCCTCCCGCAGCCAGGCTTGCCGTCGCTGCATGGTGTAGATGGTGTCCATCAACTCCGGACTGACGCCTTGGGGTCGATTCTCAACCCTGCGGAAGTCCGCAAATGGCAAGACCATCTCCGGTGGTTCCTGGAGGAAAAGAAACCCAAACGGTGCTCCCGTTGCTTTGGCAAATTTCTCCAACTGGTTCATTGTGGGCTTGGCTGTCTGCGCCTCCCATGCCTCCAGCTTAGGGAACTTGCGTTGCAAATCAGCCAAACTGAGTCCGGCCCGCTCCCGTGCCCAGCGGAGGACTCTTGGATTGGCTGCAATTCGGTTCATGTCTGTGGGGTGGGGAACCTAGGGACTGGGGTGGGTGGTGTGCCCTGGTAGACTTTGCAAGAGTTGTGGTGGGGTCTATTGATCCCGTTAGTGGCAACCAACCTAAGCATGGACCAGACCTAGCTGCCACACCGGAAGTCATGGGATGGGAAAACAGGGAAGGGACTGTTTAAAGCTTAACTCCTTAGTCAAGCTGGGAAGGTGATTGCTACGGCATCTCTCCAACACCCACCCCCTGGCGGCCCGTTGCTTGGGCTTCAGAAAGGCTGTGGACACTATGAATTTGCCATTCGTGATG
>RKSC01000078.1 GCA_007571085.1 Synechococcus sp. PNGco_S_binSS4 | reverse complement strand
GCTGTGGGGGCTGCCAATTCAATTTGCACATCCTTGATCCCTTCAAGGTTCAACAGGGCCCTACGGACCTCCTGAGCAATGCGATCCCGCTGGGGATTGGCATGGGCGGGCAGGGCCAGCTCGATGATGGCTCGTGAACCCTGCAGTCGTGGATTGCGAACCCATGCCAACTCCACCACACTCTTCCCGCTGCCCGCATCGGTGATGGGGCGAAGACAGGCGAGAGCATCACTAACAGTGGCCATAGGGTGGAAGCGGCTTGGGAGAGTGTAAAGATCTTGCCTGAATCACTCTTCTCCCATGGTGCAGGATCCTCTGCAAGATGCCCCATGTCATGCCCTTGTCTCTTCACCGGAACCACCCCCTAATGCTCGGGAGCGTTTCCGGGACTTTGCCCGTGATCTGCAGGATCAAATCTGTAGTGCCCTGGAGACGGCAGACGGCAGGGGCAGTTTTCTGGAAGAGAGCTGGGAGCGTCCAGAAGGAGGTGGGGGTCGCTCAAGGGTGATGAGGGATGGGGCTCTGCTGGAGCAGGGTGGCGTCAACTTCTCTGAAGTAGAGGGAAGACACCTGCCCCCATCCATTATCAAGCAGCGACCTGATGCGGCAGGAGAGTCCTGGTTTGCCCTGGGAACCTCCATGGTGCTTCATCCCCGTAACCCCTATATCCCCACGGTTCATCTCAACTATCGCTACTTCCAAGCAGGACCTGTGTGGTGGTTTGGCGGTGGTGCGTGAAGTGGGCCCCATTCCCCATGGCTGGGAGGACTTGTTCCAGCTGGCCCAAGCTTGTGGTCAGGGATTTCTGCCTAGCTATTTACCCATTGTGGAGGCACGACGAGCCATGGCCTATGGGGAGCGGGAACGTCAATTCCAGCTTTACCGCCGGGGTCGCTATGTGGAATTCAATCTGGTATTTGACCGAGGAACCATCTTCGGGCTGCAAACCAAGGGGCGGACGGAATCAATCCTCATGTCCCTGCCACCCCTTGTGCGCTGGGAGTATGGCTATCAGCCGGAGGCCAATAGCTGGGAAGCACTTCTGTATGAAGAGTTTCTGCGGCCCCGGGATTGGCATGGGGATGAGACCCTAGAGGCCCGTTGTCGCCTCCATGGCGCCCTGGGCTGAATCCGGCTGATGAGCGGCTGGTGTTTCCATGTTCACTGTTGGCGGTGGTAGTGGTCCTTCCTCATTGGCAATGGTTGTGCTAGGGGGTAAGCTTGGCAGCGGTGGAACCTGGAAAAAGCGCGGGGGCAGACCAAGGGCTTGGGCCATTGTCCTCACCACCCGATCAGCAATGGTGTTGAGGGCACCATCCCTGGTTTGGGGATTGCGCAGTTTGTTCTCCAGATCCCCTTCCAGCTTGCCCACCTCCAACATGGTGATGCCCCGCTTGGGTGCACCCAGCACACCACGGAAATCCCGGGGGAAAGAGCCAAACTCCTTTGCCAGGTGCTCATCAATGACGGTTTGCTCTCCATAGCCTCCATAGAACCGGGGGATGACACCGGAGCCATAGCCATGGTGGCCATAGGCATCGTAGTGAATCTCCAGGGCATAACCCCCCTTTTCCACATGCCGCTTCCCCACGCTCCAATTGGTGCGTGGATCGTCACCGTTGTAGATGGTGCGCACTCCAGGGTCATAGAACTCAATGTTGAGGCCCCGCTGGCGGCCCAGTTCAGCAATGCGTTTGGCGGTGGCCAGATTCCAAAAGGCTTCGTCAGTCATGCCCTTCTCCATGGGGGGTTCCCCCATAACAGCTACTGCAAAACCATTGGTGCCAGCCCCGCTGATCTTTTGAGAATCCGCATGGCCTGCCAGAACCAAAATGGATACACCGTGCCCTAGCTGCCGCCTGCCATCCCAGTTCTTCTTCACCGTGAGTCGTGAGTGCTCCCCCGTATCGACCGCCACCTTTTGGAAGTGGCCATAGGGTGCTGCAGGTAAGTTCTCCTGTGCAAAGAAGGGCTTCCCCATGGGCATTACGCTCAGCAGCAGGGCAATGACCAGGGAGGTGCGTGGACGCACAGGCGTTCAAGAAGAGACCTAAATCGGATTATTCAAGCCAGATTCCCCTTGTGCAAGGGGGCCAGATCCAGCTGTAGAGCAGTTCCCAGTTGGTCTTGCACCGCCAGCAGCTCATCGCGATGCACGCGAATGATCAGACGACTGGGTACCACCTGATCAGGGGTGAGTAGACGGATTTCCAGTTGCTCCTGCCGTTGGGCGCGGCCCATGTAGATGGGTGCGGCCACCAAACCTATCAGACCCAGGGCAAGGGCACCTCCATGGCTCTGGGGCACCACCTGACTAATTGCAAAACCCAGGGCAGTACCGCCACAGGATCCCAACAGGGCCAGGAACAAGGCCAGGGGCACACTGGCGCCTACTTGCCCCTCATAGAATAGGCGGCGCTGGTCTGGATCGGTGCGTACCACCTTCCAACCCCGCTCTGCCAGCCAGCTGTCCAGACCTTGTAGCAGCTCCAGAGAGGGGCGGTAGCTGCTGATCACCATGGTGGTGGTGCGATCCTTGCTGGAGGCCCGCAGAAAGAAAACCAACCCCGTGGCCAGCAAAAAGGTGAGCAGCAGGGTGGAAGGTAGGACAATGGCTGGGGACATGGGACCAGGCCACAGGGCATGAGTGGTGAGCCATAGCCTGGCGAATTTTCCCTTAGGCCGAAGCTGGCTGGCTCAGGCGGATGCGCTCAGCCTGGAGTTCCTCAGCAAGACGTTGATCCTCTGCTGTGAGGCTGTGTCCAGCTGATAGTCCTTCAGCTGACAGCGGATACAGGTTCTGCTCCTTGACCCACCCTTGCCATGAAGCTGCCAGGGATTGGGCCTCCTGGTGCACCATCTCTGCCAGGTGCAACATACGCCGTGGGCGTCCACGGCTGGGGCAGCGCTGAGAGTAGCTGCTGATGGCCCCTTGGCGATCCAAAAACTCAATTGCCTGCTGAAACATGGTCTCAGAGATGCGCAGATGGGGGTAAGACTCCACCAGCTGGTTGGTCATGGCTGTGGGGTAGTCATCTTTTTCCAGGAGACACACCAGAATCCAGCAGACTGACAGCTCAAGGCCCAAGTATTGAACCGGTGGCTCCGCAAAAAACCGCTGAATATCCGAGAGCCCCATGGTGGCCAGTTGACGTCGAGAAGCCATGCGTTTCTGTGCAGCTAACCATGGCCTAGTCCGGCTGATTTTGATTTTCAAGGTGGATTTGTGAAGGAATTGGCAAGCTTGGGATGTTTCTCCCTTCATGGTTGTCTGTTCCATGGCAAGTCAAGCTGCCCAGTTCGCCGTTTTTGATGCTGATCTCAGTGAGGAGTGGGCCTCCTTCTACAACAGCAGCGACACCCTCGCTGTGGATACAGAAGCCATGGGTCTCTGCCATGGTCGTGATCGCCTCTGCTTAGTGCAAATTGCTGATCGGCAGGATCGGGTTTGCTGTGTGCGCATTGCCCGTGGCCAGACCACGGCCCCCCGGCTTCAGCAAGTGCTGGAGGCGGACCATATGGTGAAGGTGTTCCACTACGCTCGCTTTGATGTGGCAGCTCTGAAGCAGGGGTTGGGAATCAATGTGAAGCCCTTGTTTTGCACCAAAATTGCCAGCCGTTTGGCCCGCACCTACTCTCCTCGCCATGGCCTCAAGGACATGGTTCAGGAGCTCTGCGGTGTGGAGCTGGATAAAGGTGCCCAGAGCAGCGACTGGGGCCAGGTGGACCAGCTGAGTGACAAGCAGTTAGCCTATGCCGCCAATGATGTGCGTTTCCTGATCAGTGCCATGGAGAGCCTCCAGCAGATGCTGGCCCGGGAGGAGCGCCTAGCCTTGGCCCAACGCTGCTTTGATTGTGTGCCGGTCTTGGCTGAGCTGGATCGCTGCCACTTCGGCAACATTTTTGATCACTGAACACTGATGGCACAAGAAGAGTCCATGGAACTGTGCTGGGATGGGGCTGGCGCACCTGGAAAACTGGGCATCATGGTTTGTGGCCATGGCAGCCGTAACCCCAAGGCCGTTGCAGAGTTTGCCCGGCTCACCAAGGGTCTGGGCCGTCTCCTGCCCCACCATCCCATGGCCTATGGCTACCTGGAATTTGCCCATCCCATCATTTCCGCTGGCCTGGATCGCCTGCGCTCAGCGGGTGTGGAGCGGGTGGTGGCAGTGCCAGGAATGCTCTTCGCAGCAGGTCATGTCAAAAATGACATCCCCGCCCTGCTGAACCATTATAGTGCCGCTACGGGTCTTCCCATTTCCTATGGTCGGGAATTGGGCATAGATGCCCGCATGGTTCGTGCTGCAGCGGCCCGCATCGCCGCTGCCCTACCACGGGAAACCAGTGGTGAACCAGGAGATCCCATGGGCCAAGACACCATGCTGGTGGTGGTGGGTCGGGGCTCACGGGATCCTGATGCCAACGGCAATGTGGCCAAGATAACCCGCATGTTGGTGGAGGGTTTAGGGCTGGGTTGGGGAGAAACTTGCTATGCCGGTGTCACCTTCCCCCAGGTGGAGGAGGGCCTGCGTCGGATTGTGGGTTTAGGTTATGGGCGCATTGTGGTTTTTCCCTACTTCCTATTTTCCGGGGTGCTGGTGAGCCGCATTTATCGGGCAGTGGATCAAGTGGCTGCTGATTATCCCCAGCTGGATATTCGCAAGGCCACCTATCTCAGTGACCATCCTCTGGTGCTGGACACCTTCCGTGCCCGTGCCCAAGAGGCCCTAGAAGGCAACAATGCCATGAACTGTGCCCTGTGCAAATACCGTACCCAGGTGCTGGGCTTTGAAAGCGAGAAGGGTGCCCCTCAGCAAAGCCACCATCACCACCATGAAGGTTTAGGAGAGCCTTGCAACCTTTGCCCTGGGGACTGCACCGGAGCCTGCGAAGAGGACGTCAAGGCCAAGGTTCATGCCCACAGCCACCACCATTGAGCAGCTCCAGGTGGCCTCTGCTTTTGCTCAGGTTTTTTAGAAGGGTCTTGCTAACACTCACAATTCAGCTATTTAACCCGGCTTGATGGGCAAAAGCAGCTGGTAGAGCTGGTCTATCCGGCTGTTGACACGATCAATGCCACCACTGAGGCCTCGAATATCAGCTCTGACATGGCCAATATCCCCCTTCAGCTCAGTGCGGAGCTCATTTGTTCCAGTCCTAAGCCCATCCATACCCTCCTTCAGCTCGGTGTGGAGCTCACCAATATCTCCCTTCAGCTCGGTGCGGAGCTCACTCATGCCAGTCCTAAGCCCATCCATATCCTCCTTCCGCTCGGTGCGGAG
>RKSC01000167.1 GCA_007571085.1 Synechococcus sp. PNGco_S_binSS4 | reverse complement strand
CCGCCCCACTGTTTAGGTCTGGGAAGGGGAGGGCTGATCTGACAGGATGGGTGTTATTACCAGTGGCCACACCATGACTGACATCAGAGACGACTTGGCCATCACCCTGGGGGTCGAGGAAGAACTGTTTCTGGTGGATCCAGGATCCCGAGATCTCCTGAGAAACCCTGATGCAGGAATCTTTGAAACCTGCCAGCAAACCTGTGGTCCCCACAAGGTGGTGGGGGAGTTTCTCCGCTGCCAGATTGAGACCAACACCCAGGTCTGTCACTCGGTGGCGGAGGTGCGCAAAGCACTTCAGGAAACCAGGGCAATTGTTATTGATGCAGCAGAACAGCATGATGCCAGGATCATGGCCTCATCTACCCATCCCTTTGCACCATGGGAGGCACAGCAAATCTCACCAGGCAAACGCTATCAGCGCTTTCTCAACAGCCTTCAGGACAATGTGAGGCATTTTGTCAGCAATGGGATGCACATCCACGCCGGTTTTGGCAACCCGGACACCCGCATCAGGGTAATGACGGCATTACGTCGTTACCTGCCCCTGCTCCATGCCCTATCCACCTCCTCTCCCTTCAACAGTGGGCGGGACACCAAGTTTAAGTCCTACCGGTTGAGCTTGATCCGTGCCCTGCCCCGCACCGGCATTCCCAACCCCTATTACTCCCGGGCAGACTATGACCGCATGATGGCCGCACACCAGGGCAGGCACTTTATTCAGGACAGCAGCGAGCTCTGGTGGGACATTCGGCCCTCCCACACATTTCCCACAATCGAACTGCGCATCTGTGATGTGTGCACCCGCATTGAGGATGGGGTCTCCATTGCTGCGCTCTATGCCTGCCTCATCCGTTATCTGATGCGGCGAGATGCCATGGGCATACTGCCGCCAGAGCCATTCACGGAGCTCATTGAGGAAGATCGGTGGATTGCTCAACGGGATGGCATCTCTGCTGCCTTCGGCCACCAGCATGGGGATGGGGGCAGGCTGAAGTGTGCCCCATCCTGTAGCTCTTCCCCAGTAATTCTTCCCCCGTGATGAGAAAAGTCTGCCATGGTTGGGGGAGGGGATTTATACAGAGCACGAATGGCAGAGCACAAATTGCGGAGCACAGATCAAGTTCTGGTGTTTCTCGGAATCCTTTTAAGCAAGTTTGCCACACACTGGATACAGGTGGCTGGGAGAGGCTTGAAGGAAAATAAGACTTGAAGGGAAATTCCTATACCGGGCCCTGCTTGGGCTTCAAACAAGCAGCTTCAAACAAGCATTTCATCTGGCCATTGGCCAATGTGGTTTTGCTCCATCACCTTGATTCCATGCGTCTTGATCTGCATCATTCTCACCAGCGGGTGGAGCTACTGGTTCAGAAGCGTCCCCATGTTGGGGTGATGGCTTTGTGCTGGTGGATTGCTGGGGGCAGCGCAGCCGATCCCCTGGGCCAACGGGGCCTGGCCCATCTACTGGCCAGTGTCGTTCAGCGGGGGACAGTGCATCAAGACGCTGTGGCCTTGGCAGAGGAGTTGGAGTCCCAGGGAGCCTACTTGTCCACAGGGGCCCGGGAGGATGCCGTGGTGCTCTGCCTGGGGTGTATGGCCAGGGATGCTATTCCCTTGCTGGGGCGGTTGCAGGAGATGGTCCAAAGCCCGGGACTGGCACCCCAGGAGGTGGAGCGAGAGCGGCGGCTCACCTTACAAGCCCTGGACCAGCAGTTGGAGGATCCCCTACAGCTGGCCATGGCGCACCTAAGGCACCTGCTCTATGGCCATGGGGGCTACGGCCACACCCCCCTGGGCCTGAAGGTAGAGGTGTCAGCCCTGACCCCCAGCCAACTCCATGGGGCTCATCAGCGCTGGGGGAGCAGCTCCATGGTCATTGCCGCAGCTGGTAACATGGATGAGCAGACCACAGACCACCTGGTGGCCTTGGTGCATGCCTTGACCCCAAGCCCTGAACCCAAGGAGGTGCCCCAGCCTGCGGTGCTTCCGGGTGAAGCCACCATGTGCTTCCATCCCCAGGACACGGAGCAGGTGGTGATACTCCTTGGTGCATCCACCTGTGGGTTCAATCATCCTGACCAAGGCATTTTGCGCCTGCTGCAGTGCCACTTGAGTGCTGGCATGAGCGCCAGGTTGCCCCAGGTGATACGGGAAAACCACGGTTTGGCCTATGAGGTGGGGGCACTTTTTCCGGTACGCCACCAGGGGGCCCCATTTGTGTTCCACATGTCCACCAGCCAGGCCCGGGCAGTCATGGCCTTAAAGTTGTTGCTGGCGGAGTGGCAGCGACTCCTGGAGCAACCCCTCCAGAGGGCAGAGCTGGGGCTGGCCTATGCCAAACTGCAGGGGCAAGAGTTAACTGCCCTGCAGACCAGTGGCCAGGTGGCTGAACGGCTGGTGCTTCTGCGGGGCTACGGTATGGCTGTGGACACTGGGAACCAGCTGGCGCAGCTGGCAACAGTCACTGGTGCCGACTGTCAGCGGGTGGCTAAGCGCTGGCTCAGTCAGCCCCGCCTGGCCGCTGTGGGTCACCAGGCATTGGAGGCCCCCCTAGGACAAGTCTGGGCTCAGGTGACAGGCTCCAACTGATCTTCAGCCAGCAGGAAGGTGCCCCGCCGGAAGCGCACAGCCAGCATGTTCTGGGGACGCAACTCCACCACCACCCCTTCATCATTCACCTCCACCAAATCTGGTGGACGGAGCATGGGCATGGGGTCTGCAGTTTTTAGGTAGGGTTGAGGCTGAACCAGGCGCACCAGAGCCCCTGTGTCAAAGGTTGGGCATGGACCATGGTCCTGCTCCATGGAACAACCAGTGCAAGAGTGCTTAAGTGTAAATCCCCCACCAGTCCCCATCCATACAAGACACCATGAAGGCTCTGACGAACCTGGTGGGCGCCATCATGGGCCTTTTGCTCACCCTGGTGGCTGGAATGGTGCAGCCTGCTGTGGTGCTGCCCACCTTGGGGGGCATTAGGGTTGTGGAGTTACCCACCAGCGCCCAGCTGGCAGCCGTGCTTCTCACCTCCCTCATGTGCGGTGCCCGTGTCGGATTGATGACCGCGGTGGCCTATCTAACCTTTGGGCTGGTGCAGTTTCCCGTCTTCCATGCTGGGGGTGGACTGGACTATGTGCTGGAGCCAGGATTTGGCTATTTGCTGGGCTTAATTCCTGGTGCATGGCTGGTGGGACGCATGGGGCAACGGTTCCCCTTGCACCACATCCTCAGCCTCTGGTTTGTCACCATGGCGGGGGTTCTTGTGGTCTCACTCTGTGGAGGTGTTCACTTGCTCCTGGGCACCTTGGTGGGCCACTGGTCCATGTCCTGGTTGGAGCTGCTCACCAGCTATTGGTTAGCACCCCTCCTGCTGCAAATGGTCATGGCTTGTCCCATGGCTGTCCTTGCTGCATTGATCCGCCGTCTTTTGCTTTATTGAGCCCTGTGCCCAGCCCACAGCACTTCACTGGTCCATGGCCCCAGAGGAAGGGACTGACTTGTGTGAGTCTGCTGGTGGCTGCTGCTGGTGTGGCCCTGGATCAATGGAGCAAGGTGCTGGTGGTCCGACAGCTAAGCCTGGGCCAGGTAAAACAGGCCCTGCCAGGTCTCCTGCAGTGGCGACGGGTGGAAAATACAGGTGCGGCCTTCAATTTATTTGATGGGGGTGTGTGGTGGTTGGGTATTATCTCTTGGGTGGTGAGCCTGGGGTTGGTGCTGTGGCTCCTTAAACGCCCACCCCGTCGCCCATTGAGTGCTGTGGCCTATGGCTTGGTGCTGGCAGGTGCGGTGGGCAACGGTCTGGATCGTTGGTTCCGGGGAGCGGTGGTGGATTGGATTGATTTGATGTTCATATCCTTCCCCGTGTTCAACCTGGCTGATGTGTCCATAAATCTGGCGGTGCTGCTCCTTGTGCTGGATGCACTGCTCCCAACCAGAAAGCCATGAAGGGTCCTAAGGGTCCCCTCCTCCGGACTGTGGCAATGGTTTTGTTGGCCCTTCTGGTGGTGTGGCTACCCATCACCATTCTGGCGGGGCTGGCCCAAAGCCTGCAGACCTTGGCGGGTGGCTGGGGATTTCCCCTGTTTTTGGTCCTTCTGGGGTCACTGGGCTGGTTGGCATGGACCACATGGAAGGGATCACAGCCCCTGGGATTGCCCCGGCGCTTCCAGACTCCCAATCGGTCCGTACCTATTGCCTTTGGTTCCAAGAGGGAAGCTGCTGAGGGCCATCTGGACAGCATTGAGCAGCAGTTGGAACTGGTGCGGGATCAGATAATGCGCCAGGTCTTGGAGCGGGAGCACCAACAGGTGGCAGGGGAGCTGGAACGGGGGGATCTGGTGGTGGTGGTCTTTGGGACAGGCTCCAGCGGCAAAACCTCCCTAATCCGCGCCCTATTGGGGGAGATGGTGGGTCAGGTGGAACCGGCCATGGGCTCCACCCACACAAGCCACACCTACCGCTTCCCCATAGGGGGCCTTCCCCGTGGCGTACGCCTTGTGGACACACCAGGCATCTTGGAAAGTGGCGCCCAGGGCAAGCAGCGGGAGGACCTGGCCCGTCGCCAGGCAATTCAGGCCGATCTGCTGCTGTTTGTTGTGGATGGTGATCTAAGAAGCAGTGAGCTGCGCATGGTGCATTTGCTGTTGTCCCTAGGGAAACGCCTCCTTTTGGTGCTCAACAAGTGTGACCTCCTAGGTGAACGGCAAGAAGAGCGGCTGCTCCAGGTGTTGCGGCAGCGCTGTACACCCCCCATGCCACCGGAGGATGTCATTGCCGTCAGCAGTGCACCACCAGCCCTACCCACCAGCCCAGGAGTATCTCCACCCCCCATTCCTGAGGTGCAGTCCCTGGTACGGCGCCTAGCTCAGGTGCTGCGCCTTGAGGGGGATGAACTCATGGCTGATAATATCCTTTTGCAGAGCCGTCACCTCTCCATTGATACAGAGGCAGTGCTCACCAGCCAACGGCAGCGGGACAGCCGCATCATCATTGAGCGCTATGCCTGGATTGGGGGTGGCATCATTGCCCTAACCCCTCTGCCGGGTCTGGATCTTTTGGGTGCAGCTGCCGTCAACGCCCAGATGGTCTTGGAGCTGGGGCGAGTTTATGGGGTGCAGTTGGGGAAGGAGCAGGGGCGGGAATTGGCCCTGGCGGTGGGACGCACCATTACGGGTTTGGGTTTGGTTAAGGGGGGCACCATGGTGGTCACAGCAGCCCTGAGCGCCGCATGGCCTGCACTGGTGGTGGCCAAGGCATTGCAGGGGGTAAGCGCCGCATGGCTGACCCGGGTGGCTGGTGCCAGCTTGGCGGACTACTTCAGCCACAACCAAGACTGGGGAGATGGGGGCATGGCTGCGGCCATCCGCAAACACTACGACCTGAATCGCCGCCAGAGTCAGCTCAATGACTTCCTGACCATGGCAGTGGAGCGCATTGTGGAACCACTGCAACGGCGCTTGCAAGGTCTACCGCCAGCCCAGAAACCGGCATCGGCGCCGGCTCCAGTCCAGAGCGGTGATCCAGGATGAGCACCAAAACCAGGTAGAGCAGCGCCAGAGCAATTGA
>RKSC01000169.1 GCA_007571085.1 Synechococcus sp. PNGco_S_binSS4 | reverse complement strand
TCAGGTAACCCTGGTGCCGGAGCGGCGAGAGGAGGTGACCACGGAAGGGGGCCTGAATGTGGCAGACCAACTGGCCGTGCTCCAGCCCCTTGTCCAGCGCCTCCAGGGGGAAGGGATTCCCGTGAGCCTCTTTGTGGATGTTGAGGCACACCAATTGCAAGCCTGCCGCACCTCTGGAGCCCAGTGGGTGGAGCTGCACACGGGCGCCTATGCCAACACGACCACAACTGGTACTGAGTTGGCACGGTTGCAGGCCGGAACCCGTCTGGCTCGAGCCTTGGGATTGCGGGTGAATGCAGGCCATGGCCTCACCTATCAGAATGTGGAGCCTGTGGCTGCCATTCCCGCCATGGAAGAGCTGAACATTGGCCACACCATTATGGCAAGAGCCCTAGCTGTGGGTTTAACCACCGCTGTTCGCCAGATGAAGGAACTGATCCAGAATCCCCGCCCAACTCCCCTATCCCCACACCATTGATGCCCACCTATCACTACGTTGCCGCCAGTGAACACTTTCTCTGCCAGGAAGAACCACTGGAAGAGGTGTTGCGGGAACGCTCAGAGCACTACCAAACCCAAGGCAAGACCGTTGATTTCTGGCTGGTGCGCCAGCCAGCCTTTCTGGAAGAGGAACCTGTGAAGGCTTGTAGCACCGCTGTGCCCCGCCCTGCGGCAGCTGTGGTGTCTACAGATGGCAAGTTCATTGATTTTATGAAGCTGCGGCTGGAGTGGGTGGCCAGGGGAGACTTTGAAGCTCCCACCACGGCCATTCCCGATCCCCTAGCCAGCCTCCAGCAGGATCCCCCCTCCCCACTTGAATGACTGGGCTCTCCACTGGAGCAACTGAGCCACCAAAAGCTCAGGCACCCTGGTTCTGGGTGAGAAACCCCCTACAGGCCGCCACAATTCGCCCACTGGCTTGACCATCACCGAAGGGATTCACAGCCCGGGCCATGGCGTTGTAGGCCGTGGAGTCTGTGAGCAGGCGGGACACTTCCTGGAGGATGGCGGTGGTTGAGGTGCCGATCAGCCGGGCCGTACCAGCCTCCAGCGCCTCAGGTCGTTCCGTGGTGTCCCGAAGCACCAGCACCGGTTTTCCCAGGGTGGGGGCTTCTTCCTGGAGTCCACCGGAATCCGTGAGCACCATGGTGCAAGCAGCAATGGCACCCACCAAAGCGCTGTAATCCAAAGGCTCCACCAAAAAGGCCTGGGGATGATCAGCCAGCATTTGCTGGAGAGGCTGCCGCACCACCGGATTGGGATGGAGGGGGAGAAGTAGGGTTGTGTTGGGGTAAGTGTCCAACACCTGGCGCAGCCCCCGTCCAATTTCCAGCAGGGGTGCTCCCCAATTTTCCCGCCGGTGAACCGTCACCAGGATCACCTGCCGGGAAGCCCACTCCAGGCCAGGCACGGTGCAGGTGGGCTGCTGCTGAGCCACGGTCAGCAGGGAATCAATAACCGTGTTACCAGTGAGCACAATGGATCCCAGTACACCAGCAGCCTTGAGGTTTTGCCATGAGCGCTGTGTGGGGGCAAAGTGAAGCTGAGCCAGCTGAGCAATGAGGCGCCGATTGGCCTCCTCCGGGTAGGGACTCCCCAGGTTCTCAGTGCGCAGACCTGCTTCAACATGGCCCAGGGGAATGCGCTGATAGAAGGCCGCCAGGGCCCCAGCAAATGCGGTGGTAGTATCCCCCTGAACCAGCACCAGATCAGGGGGATGGTGCAGAAAATCCTCTTGCAGACCCCCCAGGGCTGCGCAGGTAATGTGGGTCAAGCTTTGCCCTGGTCCCATCAGTGCCAGATCTTGATCCGCCGTCAGGCCAAACAAGTCCATCACTGGCTTAACCAGATGCTGATGCTGTCCAGTTTGGATCACCCGGATGGAGAAGTCTCTGGCCCTCTGGAAAGCCAGGATCACCGGCGCAAATTTGATGGCTTCCGGACGTGTTCCAAGGACAAGACTGACCCGATGTTTCACACCAGTAGGGGGAAGGCTGGCCCCAGGATTGGGCACAATGGACGTTCCCACCAGTGGAGAGTCAACCTAGGCGCAGCAACACAATCAACAGGATGGCTACAGAGAGACCAATCATGGCCAAACGGCCATTCCAGATTTCTGCCTGGGGGGTAAAGCCACGCTTCCAGCTGTTGAGCTCTTCACGACTGACGGGTTCGGCAACGGGTCTGCCCAATTCAGCCACCGGCGTGTCCGGCTGAGTCATGGGGTGTGGGGATAGAGTTGAAGGAAATGTTAGGACTTTCAAAAGGGAGGCCGTGGATCGTAAAGACAGCTAATATCTCCCAAGGACAGTCGTGAGCTGACACCTATCCCTAATGGGCTTCGCCAGCCTTCTGCCAGCCGCTGGTTGGCGGCCATGGCAATCATGGCAGCATTATCTCCACAAAATTGCAACGGAGCCATGGTCAAGCTGATGCCCCGGGCCTGGCAGCGGTGCTCCAGGTCTTGGCGGAGCCGTCTGTTGGCCGCCACACCACCCACCACCACCAGTTGGGATAGGCCCTGGTCCACTGCACAGCCCACACTGCGGCTGCTCAGCACCGTGGCCACTGTGGCTTCAAAGCTGGCGGCCAGATCAGCCACCGGCAGTGGTGCTCCTGGCCCACCTAAGGCTTCAATGGAGCGCATCACCGCTGTCTTGAGGCCACTGAAGCTGAAGGCATAGGGATAATAACCACCCCCCGGTCGGCCAACTCGCCCATGGGGGAAGGGGAAGCGCTGAGCACAGCCACCGGTGGCCACAGCTTGAATTGCTGGCCCCCCTGGATAGCCCAAACCCAGAAGACGGGCCACCTTGTCAAAAGCTTCCCCTGCGGCATCATCCACGGTGGCGCCACAGAGCACATAGACGCCTGGTGCATCCACCCGCACCAGCTGGGTGTGGCCACCAGAAACCAGCAGCACTAAAAAAGGGGGCTGGGGGGCAGGGCCGTCCGTCAATTGCACAGAGCAGAGGTGACCCTCCAGATGGTGAATGGCTAGGAAGGGTTTGTTGTGGAGCAGGGCCATGGTCTTGCCAGTGGTGAGACCCACCAGCAGGGCCCCCACCAGACCAGGGGCAACGGTGGCAGCCACGGCATCCACCTCATGCCAACTGATGGGAGCTTCTGCAAAGGCCTGATCCACCAAATGGGGCAAGAGTTCCACATGCTGGCGGGCAGCCAGCTCCGGCACCACCCCCCCATAGGGGGCATGGCTGGCCACTTGGCTGGCCACCACATTGGCCAGCACATGGTGGTCATCCACCAAAGCCACTGCTGTCTCGTCACAACTTGTTTCAAGGGCCAGAACAATGCTCAAGGGGCTTTCTGCTTGCTTTTAGGCTGGCAGCCAACGTGCGGTTGCCAGGTCGTCATTCTGCCTATCTAGGTGGTTCGCAGATCTTGTCCTTCCGCCGTTTGCCTCTCCTGGATCCCATGAAACGTCTCTTTGCGGCGCTTCTTTCCGCAGCTCTTCTGCTCGGATTTGCGCCTGCTGCCCACGCTGATGTGGCAGGACTCACCCTTTGCGCTGACTCACCCCGTTTTCAGCAACGGGCTGCTGCTGCCACCACGGAGCAGGCCCAGGCCCGTTTTGCCATGTATAGCCAAGCCTCCTGTGGGGAGGATGGTTTACCCCACCTAATTGTTGATGGTCGCTTTAGCCACGCTGGCGACTTCCTGATTCCCAGCCTGCTTTTCCTCTACATCACTGGCTGGATTGGCTGGGCTGGCCGCAGCTACATGATGGCCATCCGTGGCAAAGGCTCACAGATGAAGGAAATCCAGATTGACATGGGCGTGGCCACCAGCTGTGCCTTGGCTGCTGCCAAGTGGCCGGTGGATGCCTTCAAACAAATGCTGAGCGGCTCCATGTTTGCAGACAACAATCACATCACCGTTTCTCCCCGCTGAATCTCCATGAAAAAATTTCTCACCACCGCCCCTGTCCTAACTGCCTTTTGGCTCACCTTTCAAGCGGGTCTTCTGATTGAGATCAACCGTTTCTTCCCTGACCTACTCTTCCATCCCCTCTAGGTCTCCTCAGCACTACGGGCTTGAGACGGTCCTCAACATGGGTTGAAGCACCGCTTCAACATCCGCAATGGCCTGATTCAGGTCTCCGTTGAGGATGACATGGTCAAACTCACTTGCCCGAGCCATCTCTTCCTTGGCTCGGGCAATTCTTCTGGTGATGGATACCTCAGAGTCACTTCCCCGGGCCCGGATGCGCTGCTCCAGAACAGCCAGGGAAGGGGGGTACAGAAACACTTGAACTGCGGTGGGTAGGCAGTGGCGCACTTGGCGGGCTCCCTCCACTTCAATTTCCAGCAGAACCGTCTGGCCAGCCTGGAGCCGGGACTGAATGGGCCCAGAAGGAGTTCCATAGGCATGACCAGCAAATTGGGCCCATTCCAGGAACTGGCCCCGGTCCACCTGGTCCATGAATGTTTTGCGGTCCAGGAAGAAGTAGTTTTCCCCATGGCGCTCACCGGGCCGTGGCCCCCTTGTGGTGGCGGAAACGGAAAGCCACACCTGGGGATAGCGGGCCAAAATGGCCTGCAGAATCGTACCCTTGCCCACCCCACTGGGACCCGTTAGCACCAGCAGCCCACCGGCTGGTTGGGCAAACTTCACACCAGCTTCAGCTGCTGGCTGATTCTCAGATCTGCCATCGGTATTCCCGTGCAACAGCAGGACTTCACCACACTTTGTGCAGTCTGCCATGAACTGGAGCACCTGGTGGTGCCCAGTCGTTTTGTCAAAGCCCAGCAGACCAATGGCACCACCATTCACCTTGGCCTGCGCACCATCACCACACAGGTGTGGCTAGAGCTGAGCTGGGCTGCAGAGGCACCCCGCTTCCATCCCTCCTTGCCACCACCCCGTCAGGGCTCTGGCAGCACCCTGGCCCAGCAACTCCGCCATGGCCTCCATGGACTGGCACTGGTAGCCCTTCAGCAACCCCCATGGGAACGCATTGTGCAGCTGGATTTCAGCAAGAGACCGGGTGCGGTGGTGGAACGCAAAGTGGTGCTAGAGCTCATGGGGCGCCACAGCAACCTGTTTCTTCTAGATGCCACGGACCGCATCAGGGCCATGGGACGCCAGGTGAAACCCCAGCAGTCCCGTGTTCGTCCCCTAGGCTGCGGTGATCAATACACTGCCCCACCCCCGGCCCCTGGCCGTTGCCCTAGGCAAGAGGAGTCCTGCACCAGCTGGCAGCAGCCCATGGAACTCACACCTCTGCCCTTGGCCCAGGCCCTCTGGCAGTGCCATGGAGGGGTGAGTCCCAGCTTGGCCCGCCAGCTGTGTCGTGCCGCTGCCATTGAGACCACAGCCTGTGTCACCAACCTGACCCCGGCCCAGTGGCAGTCTTTACATAGCCAGTGGCAAATTTGGTTGGCCGCCCTGGAGACGGGTCAGTTTCAATTCCACCTGGATGGGCACCAGGGCTACCAAGTGTGGCCCACCCAGGCCAAGCGGGGAAGGGGAAATCCCCCATGCCAGTCCCTGGGCCTGGCCCTGGCAGCATTTCATCATCACCATCTGCGCTGCAACAGTTTGCAGCGGGATCAGCAGCGCCTGGACCAGCATCTGCGCAAGGCCCTAGGGCGAGAACAGCGGCTGCGGGATGAAGTGCAGCACCGTCTGGCCGCTGTTGGGGACCACATCACCCTGCAACGCCAGGGGGACCGACTGATGTGTTGCCCCCAAGGCCGGCGCAGCGGCCTGAGCCGTCTGTTGGTGGCTGATCCCATGGGAGGGGCTGGGGAGTACATCCCCCTAGATCCCCATAAAACCCTTCTAGCCAATGCTCAACAGCTTTACCAGAAGGCCCGCAAGCTGCGCCGTTCCCGCCAGGTGCTTGAGTCACGGCTGGAGCACCACAACCAGCGGCTGGTGCGCTTGCAGTCCGCCCATGATCAATTGTCCCTCCACTGGCCCAGCGCCACCCCGGATGACCAGGAGGCCCTACTGGTGGAGTTGGACCAGGAGCTCCATGAGATGGACCTGGGACCCAAACGCCCAAGTACCCCCCCAGCTAGAACCACCGTTGCCCGCCCTTTGCAGTTGTCCAGTCCCAGGGGCCTAAGGCTGCTGGTTGGTCGTAACAATCGGCAGAATGATCGCATCAGCCTCCAGGAGGCTCGCCCCGGTGACCTGTGGTTTCATGCCCAGGAAATCCCTGGCAGCCATGTGGTGCTCAAGGTGAGTGAGGCCACTGGTGCGGAACCTGAGGACCTGCAGGCCGCTGCGGATGTGGCCTCTTATTTCAGTCGGGCCCGGGGGAGTGGCAGTGTGCCGGTGGTGACCACAGAAACCTGCTGCTTACAACGGATTCCTGGGGCAGGCTTGGGTGTGCTGCGCTTTCGTGAGAGCCGGGTGATTTGGGGTCACCCGGATGCAGCGGTGGCCCTGCTCCCGAGCAAGGCTCCCTAATGTTGGTGCTGGCCATCCCCTCCATAGCCCTTCCTTCCTTGTCTCCCACAGAGCTCCATCTTCAGAAGCAGCTGGCCCCACCACCTGAGTTTCCCCATGAGGTGGAGATGTCCCTGGTGGACCATCTGGATGAACTACGCAGCCGTCTGCTGCGGGGCCTGCTGGTCATTGTGACCAGTGCAGGTCTATGTCTAGTGGGGGTGAGGCCCCTGGTGCGTCTTTTGGAGGAACCTGCCCATGGTATTCGCTTTCTGCAGTTGGCACCTGGAGAGTTTTTATTTGTGTCTCTGAAGGTGGCAGGGTACGGGGGTTTGGCCTTGAGCTTGCCCTACCTGGTCTATGAGGTGCTCCAGTTTGTCCTGCCAGGGCTGAGCCGCAGAGAACGGCGCCTGGTGGTACCAGCTGTGGCAGCCTCCACCATGCTTTTTTTAGTTGGCATCATCTTTGCCTGGTGGGCCCTGGTGCCCGCTGCTCTGGGTTTTTTGGTGGCCTACGGGGCAGACGTGGTGGAGCCCCTCTGGTCCATTGAGCGGTACCTAGATTTCGTGCTGATGCTGCTGTTGGCCACAGGCCTAGCCTTCCAGCTGCCTGTTTTGCAGTTCCTGCTGGGTGTGCTGGGCTTGGTTGATGCGGTCACCATGCTGCGATCTTGGCGCTGGGTGGTGTTGGGTTCAGCCCTGGCCGGAGCAGTACTGACACCCTCCACAGACCCCATCACCATGGTGTTCCTCAGCAGTGCCATCACCCTTCTCTTCCTATTGGGTGTGGGTCTGGTGGCCATGGTGCGCTGGCGTTCACCCCAGACCAGCTAGTGGGAATGCCCCTTTCCCTTTAGGACAGTTTCCCTGTCCCCCCTTCAAGACAGTTAGGACAGGGGCAAGCTGAGGGCCTTACCCATGCGGGGGCGATCCCCTGTGGTTTGCAGCCAGGTGCGCACTGCCTCTGCCTTATCCATCTGGTTGATGGTCTCCACCAACACCCCCAGACGGTCCAGGTAGGTGGGTTCGTCCATGGGGAAGGATTGCTGCTCCAAATAGCCCCACATGATTTGCAGGTAGATGCGTCGTTGCCTCTGAATCAAGTGGACGTCATAGGATGCCCCCCAGCGCTGCTGCAACAGACTGCGAAGCTCCCCAGCGGTGAGTGGGGAATTAACCATAGCTATTTTCTTTGCAAAACGCCACAGTCTTGTGGTGGTCAGTGCCCATGAAGGCAATGGAGCTGACCCCATCCTCCATAATGCAGGAGCTCGGCTTCAATGCTACAGCCAGCGTGGATCCCAAACATTTTTGGGTGCCAATGACCATCCTCTCTCGCAGCAGATGAAACAACTCCAGGCCAGTGATGTTGCCGGAATGGGGCGACGCCAATTCATGAACTTACTCATGTTTGGCTCCCTCACAGGCGTTGCCCTTGGTGCCCTTTACCCTGTGGTCAGCTATTTCATTCCCCCGAAGCCAGGTGGGCGTGTGGATGGCACCGCAGCCAAGGACGCACTGGGCAATGATGTGAGCATCAGTGGTTGGCTGGCCAACCACCCTGAGGGTGACCGCAGCCTGGTGCAGGGTCTCAAGGGTGACCCCACCTATCTTCTTGTGAATGGTGAAGCGGCCCTGGCTGGCTTTGGGGTGAATGCTGTTTGCACCCACCTGGGTTGTGTTGTGCCGTGGGATGCGGGCAAGAACCGCTTCATCTGCCCCTGCCATGGCTCCCAGTATGACGAGAACGGCAAGGTGGTCCGTGGCCCAGCACCCCTTTCCCTGGCCCTGGCCAAGGTGGAAGAGGACAAGGATTTGGTCTTCCTCAAGCCCTGGACTGAAACAGACTTCCGCACCGGTGATTCCCCCTGGTGGGTCTGACACCTAAATGATTATTGACCACCCACCATTCACCAAATCCATGCATCCCCTACGTGCCCTGGTTCTCAGCCTATTGCTGGCTTCCTTAACCCTCTTTGTCCAACCTGATACTGCCCGGGCCTATCCCTTCTGGGCCCAGCAGGTGGCACCAGAGACCCCAAGGGAAGCCACAGGGAAAATTGTCTGCGCCAACTGCCACCTGGCTGAACAATCAATCCAGTTGGAGGTGCCCCAAGCTGTTTTTCCGGATACGGTTTTCAAGGCAGCAGTGAAAGTGCCCTACAAAAAAGGCACCCTAGAACTGGCTGGTGATGGGAGCCAAGTACCTCTGCAGGTGGGTGCGGTGCTCATGCTGCCTGAAGGATTTCACCTGGCCCCAGAGGATCGCATCCCTGAAGACCTTAGGGAGGAGATGGAAGGCACCTATTACAGCACCTACAATACTGACTCAGACAATGTCATTATTGTTGGCCCTTTACCTGGTGATGAGCACCAGGAGCTTGTTTTCCCAGTTCTCTCCCCTGACCCGGCCCAGCAGAGCTCTATCCACTTTGGTAAATATGCTGTCCACGGGGGCGGTAACAGAGGCCGGGGCCAGCTGTACCCCACTGGAGAAAGAAGCAACAATGGCCCTTGGATGGCGGATGTGACAGGGGAGGTCACCGGTGTTGATGCCAATGAAGATGGCAGCCAAGTGGTCCACGTGGCAACCGATGGAGACACCGTTGTTGATACGGTAATTCCCGTTGGTCTGGAGGTGATCGTTGCCCCAGGAGAAACAGTGGCTGCAGGCTCTCCTTTGACCAATGACCCCAATCAAGGGGGCTTTGGCCAGATGGATACGGAGATTGTGTTACAGAGTCCTTGGCGCATTTGGGGCATGTTGGGCTTCTTCGCCTTGATCCTGGCCACACAGATCTTCTTTGTATTGAAGAAACGACAGGTGGAGCGGGTCCAAGCTGCTGGCCAGCTTTGAGAAGCTAGGCTTGGGGCAGGGTGTTTCATCATGGTTGTCATTCTGCCCTTCCCCATCTCAGCCATGACTAGTTTAATTATCTGAAGATGAATTGGCAAATCAAGTACAAGCTGGGTCAATCCTCTAAGTACTACTACAAAGTGGTGGAGGCCATCTCTCAAAATGAGGCCCACAAGATTTTTGATCACAGCTACCCGGCATTAAAAAGAATAGGAGGTGCCACACTGGTGAGGTCTTCTTAATAAATTGAGTCCATGGGAATGCCGGGTGTCTTGGCTCTGGTTTTTCAATCACCAGGCCCATTTATTCCCCATACTCCGCTGCGCTGGTACGGGGTGCTCATTGCCCTGGCTGTGACCATTGGTCTGGTGCTCTCCAGCAGGCTGGCCCGCTGGCGCGGTCTTGATCCCTTGCTCATCTCCGATTTGCTACCGGTGCTTGCCATTGCTGCGGCAGTGGCTGCTCGCATCTATTACGTGGCCTTTGAATGGGATCGATACCGTGGTGCCTGGACTCAGCTATTTGGAATCATCCCCCTCCCCCGTGCCCTGGCCATTTGGGAAGGGGGCATTGCCATCCATGGGGCCATGGTGGGGGGCATTCTGGCGGTGCTGGTGTTTGCCCGCCTCCGCCAGCAGCCCTTCTGGAGCATTTTGGATGTGCTGGTGCCATCTTTAGCCATTGGCCAGGCCATTGGCCGCTGGGGCAACTTTTTCAATTCAGAGGCCTTTGGTGGTCCTGTACCTGAGGATTTCCCCTTGAGCGTGAAGATTCCACCCCCATTGGTGGATCCCCAAGTACTCCTCAGCCATCCGGGAGCCAGCCATTTTCACGCCACATTTTTCTATGAGTTCCTCTGGAACCTGGCTGTGTTTGCCCTGCTCATGGGCCTGTTGTTGGGCAGCCGCCGTGGCCAGCTCACCTTGCCACCCGGTGCTCTCACCTGCATCTATGCCCTGTCCTATAGCCTGGGGCGCTTCTGGATTGAAGGCTTGCGCACCGATCCCCTCTGTCTATTTTCCAGCCCCCCCTTCTGTGAAGGTGGGTTGCGCATTGCCCAGGTGGTCAGTGGAGTGATGATTGTGCTGGGGGGCCTGGGTCTGGCTTGGCTCTATGGTCTGGGTCGCCCATTACCAGGTTCAGGATCAACACGTTGAGAGCTGCAGCCCAGCCACCAGGTTCTGTGGCCATTGTGGGAGCAGGGCCGGGTGCTCCGGATCTACTCACCATGCGGGCCCATGAGCGCATCAAGATGGCCCAGGTGCTGGTCTGGGCCGACTCCCTGGTCTCCCCTCACATTGCGGCCCTAGCACCAGGGGATTGCGAGCGGATTCCCACCCGCAGCCTCACCCTGGAGGCGGTGATGGAGGTGATGCTAGAGCGGGTTCGCACCGGCAAGCGGGTGGTGCGTCTTCATGATGGGGACCCTTGTCTCTATGGCGCCCTTCATGAACAAATCTGCCGTTTAGCAGAGGCCGGTGTGCAGGTGGAGGTGGTGCCTGGGGTGAGTGCCTACCAGGCCACAGCAGCAGCCCTAGGACAGGAATTGACCATTCCCGGAGTGGTGCAAACCATCGTTCTCACCCGTGCCCCGGGCCGCACCGGCACTCCGGAACGGGAAGCCCTGGGGCGTATTGCAGCCCTTCAGGCCAGCCTTTGTCTCTATCTCTCAGCTCGCCATGTTCATGGGGTGCAGGAAGAACTGCTGCTCCACTATCCAGCAGAAACACCTGTGGCCATAGCCTTCCGCATCAGCTGGCCTGATGAGCGGCTATTGATGACCACCCTCGCTGCCATGGCAGCCACCACGGTGGAGCACAAGCTGGTCCGCACAACCCTCTATCTGATAAGTCCTGCCCTGGCCGCCAACCCCGGCTATCGCTCACGGCTCTATGCCCCCAGCCATACCCATTTGTTTCGGGGAGGATAGGTTGGGGGAGGACAGGGACAGCCTGGTTCCTGATGAAAAGACCATTCAGCTCAGCCAAGAACTTGCCTAGTAGTAGTGTTAGTAGTGGTGGGCAGGCAAACTACCTTATGGTTTCAGCCAAATCGCCTTAGTCAAGGCCGGATTAATTGTACTAACAACTATGATATGATATTTTGCCAAAGGTAATCGTCCCCGTGCATTTGATCTAGATGATATGGGGGTCCCCCAGCCCCAGCTAGTGGAGCTAGAGCAAGGTAGTGGTTTTCAATTGGGCAGAATGTTTAAAGAACCAAAAAAGAAACGAGAACAATCATTAATCCTTCATTAATCCTTATTACTGGCAATAGGAAGATCTATTTCCCTATATTCTATGCAAATAATCAGCTCATATGTAGGAAAACCTATGAACTCAACCCTCAAGGTATTTTAATGGAAGCCGGGAGACAACTAGACACCAGCAAGAATAACAAGAATAAAAAACCTCCCATCTCAGCTTCCCTATCCCCTGGATTGAGGGCAAGGGATCTGTTGTCTATCCCATCAATCACCCCACGGCGAGGGGGAACGCCCACCACACCAAAACATCCCAGAGCCTCTTAGGGGCCAGCAAGGTCCCCCGAAGCTTGAAGCCTTGGGGCCTATTGCAGCCCTCAGGCCAGCCTTTGTCCCCATCTCCCAGCTGGCCACGTTCATGGGGGGCAGGAAGCATTGCTGCTCCCCTATCCAGGGGCAACATCTGTGGCCGTGGCCTTCCCCATCAGCTGGCCTGATGAGCGGCCCTTTATACCACCCTCGGTGCCCCCTGGCAGCCAAACCCTGGCTATCCCTCACGGGGCTCTATGGCCCCAGCCATGCCCATCTGTTTTGGGGAGGATTGGGGGAAGATAGGGACAATCCGGTTCTTCCTAGGGTAGACCGGGGGCCGGATCTAGCCTTCTGCAGCATTTAGCTTGAGTCTTAGCCTATGGTAAGATCCATGGCAGTTTTTTCCAGGTTAGTATGTCACAGGGTCAACTTGTTGAGAGCTCACTTCATCGAGCAGCTGCCAAGGGTGACTTGGAGACTGTACAAACCTTGTTGGTCAATGCCCAGGGCAATCCTAATGTAAGAAATAGCCTTGGCCAGACTTTGCTCCATTGGGCAGCGGGTGGTGGCCATGGGGATGTA
>RKSC01000068.1 GCA_007571085.1 Synechococcus sp. PNGco_S_binSS4 | reverse complement strand
TCAGATTGCTTGGATCAGATTGCTTGGATCCAGACAGAAAATAAATCTTGATCTTCTTGAGTACCATGGGGATAAAATATTCCTCACTGAGCATAATCATCTGAAGCTGATATGTACTAAAGAGCGTCGCCTTGGTTAAACGCCTTAGTTAAAATTATCCAGTTGTTAGACCCTGGTTACCCTGAACCCAGCTGGGCCGCTGGTGGGCAAGGACTTGGGCAACAGTGCTGCTGGATGGTTTCAGATGGTACCTTGACTACGGGTTCACCTCCTTAAACAACTTTGACTCACTCACCTCTGGCTTTGTTCAATGGCATTTACCTTGGTTCACAACCCACAGGTCTTGGTGTGGTTACCCGCTCCCTAGCCCAGGAATTAAGTAGTCAGAAGGTGGTGGTTTTGGATCCCATGGCCACCGGGCTCCCCAATAGCCTTGCCATTCCTAACCATCTTTCCCCGGAGCAGGGCTGCAAGGGCCATCTACGCCGCCTCCTATGGACAGAAAATCAATTGCCCCGTCTGCTGGGCGCACGGGTGCTTCCTTCCTCCTCTCCCCTGTGCCAGAGGCACCCCTGCTGAACAAGGAGGTGCGGTCTATTGTATTGGCCCATGATCTTATCCCACTCCGTTTCCCTAAGCTAGGAACATCCTTGCTTCGCTTTATGACCTATGTTCCGCTGGTTTTACACACAGCTGAACGGGTGCTCTGCAACTCGGAGGCCACAGCCAGGGAAGTGCATCGTTGGTTGCAGGTTCCCCAACACAAGCTTGTCACAATTAAACTGGGTTGTGACCACAGCAACTGTCGTCCCTTAAATCTAAACCGTCAGCCATTTTTCTTGGTACTTGGCCGCCACGATTACCATAAAAACTTACCCCGTGTCCTCAAGGCCTTTGCCCAGTTGGCAGAGCCAGATATGGCATTGAAGCTGGTGGGCCCTTTTCACCGGCACCTCACCCCTCAGTTGAAGCAGCTGGCCCACTCACTGGGAATTGATCGCCAGTGCCAGTGGATTCCCTGGGTGAGCGATCAGGAACGTTTGTTCCTGCTCAATACCACAAAAGCACTGATTATGGTTAGTCTCTGGGAAGGCTTTGGACTCCCAGCTCTGGAGGCCATGGCTTGCGTTATCACAGATGGGGCCATGGAGCGTCAAGCCCGTGAAGCGGGACCCCCCAGGGCTGGTCTGTTCCGCTGGCAAAATACGGCTCAGCAAGTGGAAGGGTTGCTAGAGGAGCTTTCTTGAAGGCCATGGAAGGTGCTGGTGGCCTGTAGGATCTGTTCTACAGCTGGCTTGTGGGAAGCTCAGCAATCTGACATGGCAGTGGGATCACACCCTGGCAGTTGAACAGATTCACTTCCCATGGACAGCCTCTGGGGCTTCAGGGATCTAGCCATGGGCCATGGACCCAATTATGGTCACCCCCCATCCACCGGGTGTGCACCACAGCGGCCAAGGGCCACAAGGTGACAGTGGCTGCTGAGCACTTGCACGGTGAAGATGAGAGGGAAGAGGGTGTGGTCCCTGTCTCCCTGGTCTGTTGAAACCGCTGGCAGGCCATGATGAAGGAGGAATATATTGCCATGGGCCACAGGAGAATAGGGGGAGTGTGGCACCACAGCCTCCCAAAGCTTTCTGACCATGTATTTACTAGTATCTCTACTCGCTGGGCTGATTTTTGGATTTACCGTCCTGATGCTTGTCTAAAGCAAGAACCGCAGACCTGGGCTCTGGTTCAGCCTTGGTTGCCTGTTTGGTATTTTCGCTGTGCTTTCTATTTCCTCTCACCCCGCTCCTCCTAACCCGTGTTTCGCCGCATCTCTACTCAGTGGGCTGATTTTTGGATTTGCCGGCGTGATGCTTGGCCAAATCAAGAGCCGCGGACGTGGGTTCTGGTTCAGCAGTGGTTGCCTGGCAGGGGTGTTGTTTCTCTACCTGCTCTCTTCTGCTCTTTGGGCTCTCTAGCTTAAGGTCCATGGCGGCTTGCTTGGTGGGGGAAAGTGCCCATGACTCCCCACCCATGGAGAGCTCTGTTTGCAAGCAAGGGGGTTACAGCACCCCCTATGGGGGCACACGGTTGGGTGTGGATCTGGTTCATGTGCTTCAGCCTTGCCAGGGCAGGCACCCTGTGGGGGCGGGCACGGTTATGGTCATTTCCAGACTCAGACAACCCTTCTGCACCTGAAGTCCTTTCACCAGTTTTTCCATGGTTGGGCCAGTGGTTCTGCCTGGTGGCTGCTCTTGGCGGGCCTGACCCTTGCCCTTCTCCAGCAGCGTGGTCTCCAGCAGCGAATGGGACGTTTGCTGTGGGCTCGGCCTGCTGCAAATGCTGCCGGGGTGCTGGAGCTGCGCTACAGCCGCTCCGTAGATGCAGATTCCCTGGCTGCATCAATCCAGCTTGAGCCGGAGGTACCCCTGAGGGCCACCGCTGAGGGAGCCACAGTCCAGCTGCACCTCAGCCAGCCCTATCGGATCAATGGTCCATTGAAAGTGACCATGGCTGGCCAGGATCAGCAGGGCCATCCCCTAAGCAAGGTTCATTTCCAGTGGGACCCGCGCCCCTTCGTTGTGGCCCTGGTGTCCAGCTCCCAGGGAGAGCGCCTGGAATTGGGCTGGCCGGAGGGGCCGTGGCAACCCCTCACCCCATGGGCGCCCACCATCAGCAGCCTCTTACCCCTCAGAGATGGGCGGGGTGTTGTCTATGGGGCTGCAGTGGATGATCTGAGCTACAGGAATTGGCTGGTCACCGTGGAGCAACCCAGTGTGTTGGCCCAGCACCTGCCAGTGGTCTTGCAACCTGCCAAACCACCCCAGCACCTGCCAGCTCCCACAACTCTCTACAGCCACTTCAGCAGCAGCAGCAAGGGCCAACTCCTGATCCAGGGTGTTAGCAGCGCTGCCCTGGAGCAGCCGGCTGAGCACCCACCCTTTCTGAGGCTCCTTCATCCTGGTGAGCCCCCACTGGTGCCCTGGCTACAAGGTGGGCAGCAATTTTGGCGCCGTTGGGAGCCACTGGATGATCCAACGGATGGTCCTGCAGAGCTATTGCCCGGCGGGGATGGACTCGTTCTCCCTGGTGAGGATGGCCTATTCCTTGTGAGCCTGCCCCCCTTACCACCTCAACGCCACCTGCTCCCTGGTAACAGAGCACTTAAAACCTTCTGTGGTGCAGGGCAACGGGCTGTGGTGCTGGAGCATCAGCCGGAGTACATCAAAACCCTGGAGCTCTTGCGCCCTGGCTTGTCACCAGAGTTGGTATGGGAAGGGGAAGCCGCAGTTCTTGCCGTCACCTGCGACGAGACCGCTGAGCGCATTTGGCTCCTCACGGTTGATGGCATTCTCCACAATGACCAGCTGCATCAAGACATTCTGCTATTGGAGGTGCGCCCAGGCCATGGTGTGGTGGGTGCCCTTGCCTTGACTGACTACGGCCTCAGCCCCACACCCGCACTTCACTATGACCCGGTGACCCACCGTCTCCTAACCGTGCTGGAGAGGATGCCAGGGTCTCGGAGGGAAGCGCTTTTGATCAGCTTGCCCGCCACAGGCCAACACACTCCACCTCAACTGCACATCATCAACAAGCCCATGGAAAGGGCATTCTGGATGGTGCGATCCTGACAGTGGGGAGTCCTAGCTCCCTGGCCCCAATAGGTTGATGGCCCTGCTGGTGGCCGGGGGAAGCACTAGGCCTTCTCTTGGCAAAGATCAGCCATGAGCCTCTCCTCAAAGTTTTGATTAGGGGACTCCCATGTGGACCACTGGCCATTGCTCCCTGTCCGGTTGATGCGCTTGGCCGGACAGTTGATGGCCAAATAGAGAGGCTCTTCAGAGGCACCCAGGGTCTGGGCCACCCAGTGGCCATCGATCATCTGCCAATCTTGCCAATTTACTTTAAAGGGGCCGTAGTCGCGCCAGCCAGGATCCGTGGCGGTCTGGCCCCTGGCTGGTGTCTCTGGCTGGGTGGATGCCAAGGCTTGGTCTTGGTCCATACCGGCGCACTGGACTCCCCCAGGCAGTTCTAAGTATTCTCCTGCATGGAGAGCATCGCCAGGGCGGGGGTTAAGGGCCATGAGCTCCTTGGGGTTCACCTGACATTTACGGGCAATGCTGTAGAAGCCCTCCCTGGCTTGCACCTCGTAATAGGTTTTTGTTTGCCCTGGCTCTGGGGTGACTGCTGCGACTGTGTCAGTCCTCTGGGATGTGCTAACCACCACGGTGGAGGATGGGGGACAGTTTGCATTGCTGGGCAACTGCAACTGCTGATCAGGCTGCAGGTTGCGGCCAACTTTAGGATTCAAGGCCATGAGCTGACTGGCCTTCACCTGGCAGCTGCGGGCAATGCTGAAGATGCCATCCCCAGGCTGGATCCGGTAAAATTGCTTGGTGACCACCGTGGCACCGGCACCGCTATCAGCCCCTGGATGGGCTCCACACTGGGCATTGCCTGGCAGGCGCAGCTGCTCACCCAGTTTCAAGGTGTCGCCAGGACGGGGATTGAGAGCCATCAACTCTCCAGCACTCACCTGGCATTTACGGGCAATGCTGTAAAAGCTTTCCCGGGGTTGCACCTTATAAAGACTGTTGTTGGTCAGGACAGCCCCATCCCCTGAGCTGGTGCCGCATTGGGCATTGCTGGGTAGGCGCAACTGCTCACCCAGTTTCAAGGTGTCG
>RKSC01000106.1 GCA_007571085.1 Synechococcus sp. PNGco_S_binSS4 | reverse complement strand
CCACCGGGAACAAAGCAACAAGCACCAATAGAGACCTAAATGGTGTCTCAAACTCCCAAGGGGGGTATACGGTGGCTCCTGAAAATTATGGTAAGCATGTGGGGAGGCTGAGTACTAATCCTGCAGAGAAGGAAGGAGATAGTATCATCCAGTATAAGAGAGGGGTGGGGGCAAATTCCACTCTCTATGACCGTCAACCGCACTGATGCCTCTGCCCATGGCCCAGTTGTCTGGTCTTTACAACCTGTTGTATAAAATGGATTCCTACTGGGCTGGTGCTCCTCCTGGTGTAGGGCTAGAAGCCTTAGGACATACTTGTTAGAGTCGATATCTGGTTTACCCCAACTCACCTCTCTGTTAGATCCGTAGGTGAGAGTTTGTCTGCATAGGTTTTACCGACCATCTTGGATACGGTAGTGGCTTATTTATACCTGTTGCTCATGTGATGATACTGCTGGCAGCTCTGGTGTAATGCGAGGAGATTTTGCGGATTCCAGTTTAAATTGTTGCCCTCCACATGATGAAATTTGACTTTCTCGTTATCCAGTAAGTGCTGATTACAATATCCACATGTAGTTCTGATTGCGTAAAATCTTGGCTAGCGGTTCATCATAGTGCTTACTGCTCCGTTCGGCCCAGTACGTGTTGACCATTTCCCCTACTATCTTCCCAGATATGCTGCTAATCACTTCAGTCTGCAGCGGTAATAAGATAGGGAAGTCAGCAAAGAACCAGATTGCTGCTTGAAGCTAAGACGCTTTTCTAGGACATGTGTTTTCATCCATACTGTCTTCCCATTAACCCTATTTGATTTGGCTCTGATTAAGCCCTGGTGCCAGCTTCTCTCACCTAGTTGACAAGCTGGTTTTCTCTGGCCAGTTGGGGACTTACTCCCACCTTAGAGGGCTGGGCTTGTTTGCTTGCCCTTCCTTCATCAGGATAAACAGGGAAGTTCAACATCTAGTAATTAGTTAGAGGATTGTAGACTAGAAAGGTACTGGCCACTAGTCTGACGGTCAGTATCAATTTGTCTAGATTTGATATTGATGGGACTGCTGGCCAATGCCCCTACTAGGCAAGCCGCCTGGTCTGCGGGAATAGTCAGCCTGCTAGATTAGGCAGTACCTCAACTTGCTCTTGATTAACTTCAATGACCAAGATATTTGCATTACCTTTTGCCACCTCAGCGATTACCTGGCCCATGGCAGAATGAATAGTGGTTATCAGCCAAGCGTCACTTTTAACAAAGAAATTTATGTTTTTCTGATGATCACCCACCGACTCAGTTTTAACAATAGGTGATATTGTTGCTGGTGCCTGTAGTGCCAGGCTGAACCCTTCCCCGGGTAAGCTGGTTGCGGATGTATTGGTGACACAGGGATTGTTAGTGGCTGGTTGCAGCAGGCAGCGTCCATGGGTTATCTGGTGACAGACCATTCTGATCACTGCAAACCACAGCAAACAACTTGCCACCGTGATGAGGAGGGGTGCCACTATCTCTCCATATGCTCATTGCAAGGATACCCATGGTGTTGTGGTTGTCACTCAGCAACACTGTGATTCTAGCACGGCTCACCCTATCTCTAGGTCTTCCAGGTCCTCCAGGTCTTTCAGACCATCTCCTCCCCCCTGGTGAACAGCTCGAGGCACCAACACCAGAAACAACCACCACCACGCCAGCACAGGGATGCTCAGTACCACCACCACCCACCAGCGCTGGCTGAGCCACCACCCACCAGCGGTGATCCCAAGGCCGGTGACCATGATGCTCCAGGGTTGGCACCACCAGGGTTTGCTTTGCCAAAAGCTTTTAGCCATGGCTCCTACTACTGCTTTACACCTACCATGACATTAGGTGTGCTAAGAAGGCAAGAGGCTTCCCCAGGTGGGAGACGATGATCTCCAGGGGAATCCTCGGCTGCGCTCCTGAGAGTCAATTGAATTCCAGAACTAAACCCTCAGCTTTCTAGAGGTGTGTTACCGGGCTGCATAGATTTTTAACCTGTGGGGCTGGGGCGGTACGCTGGGCCTCAAGGCTTGCACCTCACCTACCAGTGAAGCCAGAATAATGGCCCGCTCAGCTGAGTTGGGATGGGTGCTGAGGAATTCCAGGGGCTTTGTTTTTTCCTGCGCCAACATCTTATTCCATAAAGTTACTGCAGCCCGTGGATCATAGCCTGCCATTGTGGCAAGTCTTAGGCCTATCTTGTCAGCTTCCTCTTCACTGGTGCGGCTGTTGGGCAAGGTGAGGGCTACACTGGCCACCGCATCGGTAATTAGGCCAGCAGAACCACCCACATTCTCCTCCATCACAGAAACGGCTAGGTTTTGTGCCAATACCATAGACATGCGTTCAGCATGGTGGTTGGCAATGGAATGGGCGATTTCATGGCCCATGATATGGGCAATTTCGTCATCACTGAGACGGAGGCTCTCCATGATGCCCCGATGGATGGCCATGCGTCCACCAGCCATGGCCCAGGCATTGGCGCTGGGCTCATCCAATAGGGCCACACTCCACTTCCAATGGGCTGTGTGGGGGTACTCCTGAATGGCCACGGTCACCAGACGGCCTGTGATTAGGGCCACCCGGTTTGCCAGGGCTGGGTTGTTTAACAGTTTTCCTTTACTGGCAAAGTGTCTTAAGGTGTCCATATAGGCGGATTCTGCCATGGTGATAGCCGAACCCGGTGGCACCAGCATGAATTGCTGCCGGCCGGTGGGACTGGTGGCACAACCTACCAACAGAGCAGCCAGGGGAAGCCAACAAGCGCGCTGTAAGATCAAGATCAGCCCAGCCACTGGGGCCAGATTAGAATTGGATCAGACATGGGTAAATCCGGTCGCTCCGGAAATTATCATGGATCTGGCTCCCCATGGCCTAGGTCACTGCAGACCTCTGCAGGGTCAGGAGTCTGCAGACCAGGGCTGGTATTTATCCCCCCTTGGGGCAGTGAGCCTTTAGTCTCCTTCAATGGCTCTTCCTGGTCAGGCTCCTTAGCCTAGGCCACAGTGCCCTCTCTCACTTAGCATCACCCCCGTCGCCAGCGGGGATCAGCTCTCAACCCTCTGCCATGAATGTGCTGTCCGCTGCCAATTCTGGCTCCAGCCAGATGATGACCATCACCGTCCAGGACTTTTCTGGATCCCCTTTTCCTGCTGCCGTCACACGCCGTTTTGTGGTGCCCTTTGAACAGCTGCAGTCCACCTATGGTCGCCTGATGCGCTCCGGAGCCAAGATTCTTGAGGTCTCCAATGGCTCAGCCAGTGGTCCAACCCCTGCTGGGTCGAGTACAGGTGGCAGTGCTCCTACACAGGTGCAGCCCACCACAACGGTCAAGACACCCAGGAAGAAAGCTGCCCACGCTGATGTGCCTGTCAACACCTACAAGCCCAAGAATCCCTTCACCGGCAAGGTGATCAGCAATGAAAGCCTTCTGAAGGAGGGAGCCATTGGCCGGGTCAACCACATCACCATGGACCTTTCCGGTGGAGATCTCCGCTATGTGGAGGGCCAATCCATTGGCATCATTCCCGATGGCCTGGCGGACAATGGTAAACCCCACAAAATACGCCTATACTCCATTGCCAGCACCCGCCATGGGGACAACCTGGTTGGCAATACCGTCTCCCTTTGTGTGCGCCAACTTCAGTATGAGAAGGACGGTGAGCTGATCAATGGGGTCTGTTCCACCTATCTCTGCGACATTGAGCCTGGTGCCCCTGTAAAGATTACTGGGCCTGTGGGCAAGGAAATGCTCTTACCAGAGGATGAAGAGGCCAATGTGATCATGCTGGCCACAGGTACGGGCATTGCCCCCATGCGGGCTTACCTGCGCCGCATGTTTGATCCTGGTGAGCGTACCAAGAACCAAGGCTATGGCTTCCGTGGCAAGGCCTGGCTCTTCATGGGTGTACCCACCACCCCCAATCTTCTCTACGAGGAGGAGTTCCAGAGCTATCTGAGTGCCTACCCGGAGCACTTCCGCTACACAAAAGCCATTAGCCGGGAACAGAAGAACAAAGAAGGGGGCCGCATGTACATCCAGCACCGGGTGGCTGAATGTGCTGATGAGATTTTTGAGCTGATCAGCATGGAATCCACCCACCTTTACATGTGTGGTTTGCGGGGCATGGAACCAGGCATTGATGAGGCCATGACTGCCGCTGCGGCTGATCGGGGACTGGACTGGAAAACTCTGCGTCCCCAGCTGAAGAAAGCTGGCCGCTGGCACGTGGAGACCTATTGAGACACATCCCCAAGACCGCAAACGGGTCTGGGGTTGCTAAACAACAAGGGCGAGACAGACGGCTTCACGGCTTACATGGCTGCCACCTTGACCAATCCACTGCGCATTGGCCTGCGCCAAGAGCGGGTGATTCCCCCCCAATGCTTGATCATCTTCGGTGCGTCGGGTGACTTGACGCACCGCAAGTTGATCCCGGCCCTATTTGAGTTGTTTTTGCAACGGCGCCTGCCCAGTGAGTTTGCTGTGCTTGGCTGTGCCCGACGGCCCTGGAGTGATGAGGTGTTCCGCCAAACCATGGCCCAACGGCTCCAACCCATCATTGCCCCTAATCCCCAGGCCTGGGAGTTTTTCAGCCAGGGGCTCTTCTATGAACCAGTTGATCTGCAACAACCAGGGCACCTGGAGCGGTTGGGGCAGCGGCTGGAGCAGGTGGATCGGCTGCGGGCCACCCGGGGAGCGCGCACCTTTTATCTATCGGTCTCCCCAGCTTTTTACGGTTCCGGTGCCCGGGCCTTGGCAGGAGCAGGACTGTTGGCGGATCCCCAACGTAGCCGCCTGGTCATTGAGAAGCCCTTCGGGACGGACTATGCCAGTGCCCAGCAGCTGAACCGGGTGGTCAAAAGCTCTGCCCAGGAGAACCAGATCTTTCGCATTGATCACTACCTGTGTAAGGAGACAGTCCAGAACATCATGGTGTTGCGCTTCGCCAACTCCATCTTTGAGCCCCTCTGGAATAGGAACCACATCAGCAGCGTGCAGATCACTGCCGCAGAAACCGTGGGTGTGGAGCAGCGGGCCAGTTACTACGAGCAATCGGGCGCCTTAAAGGACATGGTGCAAAACCACCTGACCCAGATGCTGGCCCTCACCACCATGGAGCCACCGGGACGCTTTGAGCCTGAACCCATCCGCAATGAAAAGGCCAAGGTGTTGCAAGCAGCCCGTCTGGCCAACCCAGAACAGCCCTGGACCTGTTGCGTGCGGGGCCAATATGGCAGTGGGGGAACAGCTGAGCGTCCCCTGGTCAGCTACCGCAATGA
Organism: Synechococcus sp. PNGco_S_binSS4; assembly: GCA_007571085.1. Classification (GTDB taxonomy): domain Bacteria; phylum Cyanobacteriota; class Cyanobacteriia; order PCC-6307; family Cyanobiaceae; genus Synechococcus_B. The sequence goes on along the minus strand of RKSC01000106.1, from coordinate 21,889 downwards.
ACCGGGCGTGAACCCCAACAGCACCACAGAGACCTATGTGGCCGTCAAGCTGTTGATTGACAATTGGCGTTGGCAGGGGGTGCCTTTTTACCTGCGCACAGGCAAGCATATGGCCAAACGCCTTAGTGAGGTGGCCCTCACCTTTCGTGATGCACCGGTGCACCTCTTTGATGCAGCCACTGGTGGGGTGAGTAGCAACAACCAATTTGTGATTCGCATCCAACCCGATGAAGGGGCCACATTCCGCTTTGAGGTGAAAGCACCAGGTTCTGGAATGCGCAGCCGTCCCATTGCCATGGACTTCTCCTATCTTGACTCCTTTGGTGAGCCCTCCGATGAGGGCTATGTGCGCCTATTGGCAGATGCCATGCTGGGTGATCCAACCCTGTTCACCCGCAGTGATGAGGTGGAAGCCGCATGGCGGCTCTACACCCCTATCCTGGAGGGTCTCAAGCAGTCCCCCGAAAAATTTCCCGTCCATTCCTATGAGGCCGGCACCTGGGGACCAGCGGAATCCGATGAGCTGCTGTCCCGTGATGGTCTGCTCTGGCGCCGTCCCTGATCTATCGGCTTCTCACCCCAGCTCTTGTCATGGTTCCCCAACTCACCCTTCAAGCCCCCCTGAAACTGCCCCCCAGTGCAGTACCCAGCCACCTGCAGCAACTCTGGGCTGATTCAGATGATGGCTACAATGGTGCTGCCACCTTCACCCTGGTGGTTTGGGAGCCCGCCTGGTTAGAGCAGCACCTGGCTCGACTGGGCCTGCTGGAGGAAGCGGTGATGGGGATGCAACGCCCCTGTCTGGTGGATGCTGCCCGCCGTGCCATCAGCACCTATGGCCTGCCCAGCTCCACAGCCCCCCTCTCCCACACCTTGGCTCAGGCCCTGGTCACTCAACCTGGTGGGGAGAGTCAATCCTTTGATGATTTGCGGGGTCAGGCCATCGAGAGCAGCATCAGCGAGCTCCAGCCCCACCGCATGATCACCCTGGCCCCCACCATTGCTGCAGAGCAACCCATAGATGCCCTGGTGGCAGCCTATTGTCCCCTGCCGGAGGATAGCCATGGGGGAGGCAGTGTCTGCGGAGATGTGTTAGTGCTCCGTGGAGGGGCGGCGGCCATTGCTGGGGAGCTGGATCTGTTGCCCCAGCTGATCCCCAGCCACCTGCCCTGCTGGGTGCTCTGGGAAGGTGCTTTGGGGGAGCACCTGGATATCTTTGAACGTCTCACCGTACCTCCACAGCGGCTCATTGTGGATACAGCCCTGGGCCATACGACTCCATCCATGGGAATTCTAGCCCAGCGCATTGCTGCAGGACAGGCTGTCTATGACTTGAACTGGTATCGTCTAGGGGCCTGGCGGGAGTCCCTGGCCATGACCTTTGATGCCCAGGACAGGCGGGAGTCCCTCAACCACGTGAGTCAGGTGGATATTGATTTGGAGGGGGACCAGTTGTGTCAGGGCCTACTGCTGGGGGCCTGGATTGCCAGTCGTCTTCAATGGTCCCTTCAAGGGGGGCATCGCCATGGTGACACCAGCTTCTACTCCTTCCAACGCCCCGATGGGGTCAAGGTGGACATGAACTTGGTGTCTGTGCCTGTGGGTTTACCCAAGGCCCATGCGGGCTCCATCATGGGCCTGCGCCTACTTTGCAAACCCCCTAACAGACGAGGGCTTTCCGTGGTGCTCTGTGGTGAAGCCAGTGGCTGCATGAGATTAGAAGGGGGAGATATATCCTCCCGTGACCTGGTGGAAGCCATTGTTCCCCTGGTTGAGGGCTCTTTGGAGGTGCAGGAAACCCGGGTTCTAGCTGGTGGCCATGACACCACCAATCCACTGCTGGCCACTGCAGCCCACCTGGCGGATAAAATGTTGGCGGCCACGGTTTCCAGCAAAGCTCCATGAGCTGAGTCGGTTGGGCCTCATCATCACTGCACCTCAGAGTGGCTCTGGCAAAACCCTGGTGAGCCTCTGTCTTGCTGCGGCCCTGGGGCAGCGTGGTCTCAGCTTGCAAAGCTTCAAAGTGGGACCAGACTACCTGGATGCCCAGCTGCTGGGAGCCATAAGCAATAACCCCTGTCGCAATCTGGACCCTATCCTCTGTGGTGAGTCCTGGCTGCAAGCCGCTTTTCACTACTGGGGGCGTTCCCAAGACACCTGTTTGGTGGAGGGGGTGATGGGCCTATATGACGGCCTAGGCCCCAGCCAGCAAGGCAGCACTGCCCATGTGGCCCGGCTTTTGCAGCTTCCCCTGCTGTTTGTGGTGGATGCTAGCCGTCAGGGCCCTTCCATCCGTGCCCTGGTGAACGGCTTTCTCCACCAGGCTCCAGAGCTGCACTGGTGTGGTGTGGTGCTCAATGGTGTAGGTAGCCCACGGCACCAGCAGTTGCTGACGGATGCTCTGGAGCCCTTGGGCCTACCGATCCTGGGCAGCTTGCCCCGCTGTGAGTCCATGGTTCTCCCCTCCCGCCATTTGGGGCTTCTGCCGCCAGGAGAAATTCACCACTTCCGAGCTCGCTGTCACCAGCTAGGGGCCTTAGGGGAGCGCCACCTGGACCTGGAACGTCTCCTGAGCTGGCTCCAGGCCAGCCGGGGCACCCCTGGAGCACATCCCTTCCTAACCAGCACCAATAGAACCACACCACCAGCCCAGCACCACTGCCCATCAGCGGCATTGCCAGGTCCCCTGCTGGCCATTGCCCAGGACCGGGCATTTTGTTTTCTCTACCCCGAGCATGGGGAATGGCTGGAGTACTTTGGTGGGCGCACCCAATGCTGGTCCCCCCTGGCGGATGAACCCCTACCGGAGGGAACAACAGCCCTGGTGCTGCCGGGAGGTTATCCTGAGCTGCACGGGGAGACCATCAGCCAGGCCAACCGCAGCCTTCAGGCCTTGCGCCAGGCCCATGGTTATGGCTTGCCCATCTATGCCGAATGTGGGGGCATGCTCTTGCTGCTGCGCACCCTCCGTGCCCCGGACAAGAGACCATGGCCCATGGCAGGTCTGCTCCCTGGCTCTGCCCAACCTGGTGCATTGCAGCTGGGCTACCGCCGGGCACTGGCCCGCCGGGCCAGCCCTGTGGTGTGTCCTGGCGAGCAGATGACGGGGCATGAATTCCACCGCTGGGAACTGGAACCAGATGCAGACCATGGCCCTCAGCACACCAAACCACTGGCCACTCTCTGGCAGCTGAGTGGTTGGGGCCTTGCTCCCCGGGAGGAGGGGCTGGCCCACAGCAGGCTTCATGCCAGCTGGCTCCATCTGCACTGGAGTGGTGCGCCCCAGCTCCCCCAACGGCTGGTGGCCGCAGCCCGGGCAGCCCAGAAGCGGCTGAAGACCATGGCCTGATAGAATTCCTGGCTTTACAACTAATCCACCTACACCTAATCCACCCACCGACACTGGGGAACGGGCCGGAGATTTAAGTGTCACTAGAGTAATCCGTATCCGTTACGGGTATGGATTACTCTAGGTTCAGATCAACCTATGGACCCTCCTGCTGCCATGGACCTTGCCAACGCTCGCACCCAGGCCAATCTTGAAGCTGCCTTTGGCGGTGAAAGTATGGCCAACCGCAAGTACCTTTTCTTTGCTGAGGTGGCCAAAGCCCTTGGTCACAAAGATCTGGCCAAACTCTTCCGGGAAACTGCTGCCCAGGAAACTGAGCACGCCTTCGCCCACTTCCGTCTCCTCCACCCGGAGCTGGTGGTTGATGATCCCCAGTCTATCTCACCTGAGCAGAGGCAGACCATCCTCAGCCGCTGCCTGGCCTTGGCCATCGAAGGGGAAACCTACGAGTACACCACCATGTACCCGGAATTTGCCGCCGCCGCCCGCTCTGACCGGGATGAAGCCGCAGCAGCAGAGTTTGACGACCAGGTTGCCGAATCCCAGGAACACGCCGGTATTTTCAAAAAAGCAGCCAGCAACTTTGGTTTTCTCACCTCCATTGAGCACCACCATGCTGAACGCTATGGCGTGGCCCTTTCTGCACTGGAGGGCAAAGGGGAGCCTGGGGAAGCTGACACCCCTGTGCCTGGGCTCTGGATTTGCCGGGTCTGCTCCATGATCTATGACCCTGCTAAAGGAGATCCTGATTCCGGCATCGCTCCCGGCACACCCTTTGAGCACATCCCTGATGAATGGCAGTGCCCCATCTGCGGTGCCCGCAAGGCCACCTTCATCCCCTATCGCCCATCAACCCTGCAACCAGCGGCTTTGACAACAGCCTGAAGCCCCTTCCCCGGATCTTCACTAAGCTGGCCCCAAGCCTGGCCACCACCATGACCCTATCCCCCACCACCCCAAGCCCGGAAACCACATCCACCCCGTCTCTCCAAAGGGATCAGACGGGCCGTGGAATCCTCATCACGGCAGCTGCTCTGAAGCAGTTGGGCTTTCTGCGCCACCAGCAGGGGACTGATTTTATTCTGCGGGTGGGGGTACGTTCAGGGGGTTGCAGCGGCATGAGCTACACCATGGACTTTATCCAGCCCGAGGATGTGGGCAAGGATGATAAGGTGTATGCCTACACACTGGAGGATGGCAAAGGATTTCAAGTGGTGTCCGATCCCAAGAGCCTGCTTTACATCTATGGGCTCCAGTTGGATTTCAGTACGGCTCTCATTGGCGGTGGTTTCAACTTCACCAACCCCAATGCTACCCAGACCTGCGGCTGTGGCAGCTCCTTCGCCGTCTGAACAGCCCATGCTCTGGGTTATGCTGAAGCCTTCAGTTCCTATTCCATGTCCCGGGTCTGCCAGTTGAGTGGCAAGCGTGCCAACAATGCCATGGCCGTTAGCCACTCCCACATCCGCACTAAGAAGCTGCAGCAAGTGAATCTGCAGCAACGACGCCTCTGGTGGCCAGAGGGGAAGCGTTATGTGCGCATGCGCATCTCCACCAAAGCCCTGCGCACCATTCAGAAAAAAGGTCTGGATGTCTATGCCCGGCAGATGGGTGTCGACCTAAACGCCTTCTGAACCAGCCTGCTCCCCATTAACGGCTGCTTCAACTGCTGTGATTCACCCCCCATCACCGGTTTCTGAAGCTCTCCTCTGTGATGTGTTGGTGGTGGGAGCAGGTCCAGGGGCCCTCTGCATTGCCACAGCCTTAGCCCAGCACCAGCTCCAGGTGATCCTTCTTGCTGCCCAAGATCCCTGGCAGCCTTGGCCCAACACCTATGGCATCTGGGGCCATGAGCTGGATGATTTGGGCTTGGGATTTTTGCTGGCCCATCGCTGGCACCACTGCTCCAGTGTTTTCCTGGGGGAGGAGCTGAACCATGGTTTGGACTATGGCCTCATTGATAAACATTCCCTGCAGCAGTATTGGCGCCAGCTGTGTATCCAGCACGGTGTTTGTGTAAAGCAGGACCCAGCAGGGACTATCCACCATCACCCCTCCCACTCTGAGGTGTGTGGGGTTTCAGGGCAGCTGTACCGGGCCCGGCTGGTGGTGGATGCCAGTGGCCACCGGCCCATCTTTGTGCAGCGCCCCCATTGCCCTGGGGTGGCCCAGCAGGCAGCCTATGGCCTGGTGGGACGCTTCTCAAAACCCCCCATCCGTCCGGGCTCTTTTGTGCTCATGGACTACGGTGCCAGCCACCTGAGCCCAGAAGAACCGCAGCACCAACCCACCTTCCTCTATGCCATGGATTTGGGCAATGGCCGGTATTTTGTAGAAGAGACTTCCCTGGCAGCCTATCCACCTCTCCCCTTTGCCCTGTTAAAACACCGCCTGGAGCGGCGTCTGCAGTGGCACTCCTGTTCCCTTGAGCAGGTGTATGAGGTGGAACAGTGCCTGTTTCCCATGAACCTGCCCCTGCCTAATCGGCGGCAACGGGTGGTGGGTTTTGGCGGAGCAGCCACCATGGTCCACCCTGCTTCGGGCTACATGGTGGGTGCCCTACTGCGCCGTGGCCCTGGCCTGGCTGCTGCCATTGCCCAGGGCTTGGAAAAAGGCTGCAATGGCATGGCCTTGAGTCGTATGGCCTGGCAAAACCTCTGGAGCGATGACCTGGTGCGCCGTCACGGTATCTATCGCTTTGGCCTGGAGAAATTGATGGCCCTCAGCAGCAAGGATCTGCAGACCTTTTTCCACACCTTCTTCCAGCTGCCCCAACCCCTCTGGAGCGGCTTTTTAACCAATACCCTGCCCATTCCCTCCTTGACAGGAGCCATGGTGCGTCTGTTTGCCAGGGCCCCATGGACCATTCGCCGTCATCTTATCTGGCCCCAAGGGCGGGAGTTGAACTTGCTCCTTACCGGCCTGCTGCTGCGCTAAAATTATGCGGCCCCAACAGGCCCTCTTCCATTGCCTCAGCTGCCATACTATGGGTAAAAGTGGGAAAAAGCTTGGTCAGATGCTTCCCATTGGCCCAATTGAAACTTAGCACAATCAAAACAGGCTCTGTGGACCTATGTAAATAATAATTGCACTCACCTATTGTAGCTAAGCACATTGATGCTCTTGCATCTATATTTCATTAACACAATTAAATAAATTTTGATAGGAGCTCTGACGTAAGCGAAATTTAGTACCGTGGTTATGTCCTGTTCTTGCATCAAAATCAATCAAAATATCCTGTGACTCGATAGCGGATAGTAATTTCTCCAGAGAAAATCCCTCAAGGAATATAAATCTTCTATAGCGAAAATACTCAACCTTGTTTTCCTTCTTGCGATCAGCTATAGCATACACGGTTCTATGAAGCTTGCTTCCAGCTTTATGATATAGATCATCAAATCCCCAATAGGGCTGTGGATTCAACTCATCAAGACCAACACGATCTTTGACAGTTTTCACCCACTCATTATGCTTTAATGTTTCAACAGAATTATGATCGAAAGAAACCTCAAGTCGCTTCTTGTTATCATTAATAATTATAGTAAATCCTCGATCTGTTCTTTTACCAGCCGCAATAGTCTGTCGAAAACTCATCTCACCATTGCAATACTTAATACCTGCTTGCTTGTGAGGCCAACCATATTTAGGTAATAAGATAGATGGCACGAACTTAATGGCTCGTGGTGAAGGTTCCATATGAAACAGAGTAATTAAGGAATTAGAGTTACTTCTTTGCCCTTTTAGCTCCCATTCACCAGCATTAGGTAATGGAAGATTATTTTCTTCAATGCCAAGCAAAAATTCAAGAGTATTGCCTACTCCACCATCATTTCCCCTTCCACATGTTTCTATCCATCCGCGGGAACGAATTTCCTTCAGCTTATGAGTTAAAGACTTTTTAGTGAATATTTCCATAATTATGGCCTCCAGAAGTCAAGTAAATATTCAAATGTAACTCCCATAGTAATATAATTACTTGGCCACCCAAAAATACCGATCCTATTTACAATATTTGTACGATCCCAAATAATAATATTGCGCAATTCATAACCACGTTGCCGTAGCTCCTCGATTAGTGATACATGAATTGTTATACGTTCGTTCTGCCACCACATATCCGGAACATTAATAACACAATGGGCCTTAGGACGCAAAATAGGTAATAAAGATGCAAAGATGTTTCCCATACTATTGGTATACGATTCAAGACTCATAGTCCCTAAATCGCGCGGGTCTTGGGAATACTGCTCAATTTTACCTAACTGGTCGTTAGATCTTGCTTTTCTTGATTTATTTCCTCTTTTTCTGTTTAATAGATTTGCATAGGGAGGAGATGTGAGAATAAGACTAACCGACTCCGGTGATAAATAGTTTGATATTGACCTTGCATCATCACAAATAGCATATTGCTTTTCCCTGGAGAACAACCCCCTGTTTTCTATTATTCTCTGCTGACAGAGTTCGATATACTTTTTTGAAAGATCAAATCCCACGGCATTTCTGTTAGAGTCTTGAGCAGCTATTAAAGAAGAGCCACTGCCTACAAATGGGTCAAGAATAAGCTCCCCTTTATGGCTAAATTGTTCAATAACTCTTCGCGCAAGGGATATGGGATAAGTGGCTGGATGGACATTTTTATCTCTAATGTCTCGTTTTTCATAGGAAAACTTCCAAACCCCCACTTGGTTTTTTAGCCATTCCTTGGCAGTTAAACAACAGATGTGATTAGGTTTACAATCACAGGTTCTGTCTGTTCCTATTTCTAGTAGATGGGGTTCTGGTGATGCATTATTCTGTAATAGAGGTTCAGAAGAAGTATTGGCTGGGTTGCCAGCCAGAGGGGTTGAGGAATGACTGGCTTCATGGGCAGAACTTGTCAAGGGGTTCTGATGGGTGAAGTCTGATTCAAAGTGAATGTGCCTCATCTGGACTCTTTCATTATGTAGGTCAAGCTTTTGGAAGACAAACTCTCCCCATGCTGGCCCAAGGAGGAACTTCAGCGTAGTATCATTTATCACTTTCACAAGTTGGCTAATGAACGTGGGGGCTTTGGTGAAACTCCTTATTCTCCTTACTCCAGCTAATGGGCCTTCTAATGAGCCTTAGCCATAGATGGCAGAGAAGCGGGTCCATGTAGAACTTCGCTTCAATCAACACAGAATTACTCACCCCAGGGTCTTCACCAGAAGTTGTTCATGGCAGCGGTTGTGGTGGCGGTGCTGGGCCAGGTGGGTTGGGGAGAGGCGCCACCGGCTGGCCTGCTTCCACGCTGTTGGTAGGGCTGCAAGAGCCTTGGGGTCCATCAGGTTGATGGATGGAATGGCCATGGCTCTGGCGGCAGCCTCCACCTTGGGGTCATAGCTGAGGGCCAACAGGGGTCGATCCGCCATGGCTGCCAGAATCACCCCATGGAGCCGCATGGCCACCACCAGGCGCACCGGGGTCAGACCTTCCATAAAGTCCCATGGAGTCTGGGGATGCCAGAACTGGCAGGTGAGGCCAGCGGCCTGGAATCGCTGGGCACAGCCTTTCAGCAGGGGGGTATCCTGGTGGCCATGGAAGGGTACCAAGCAAAGAGGAGCCCCATGGCGTTGGGCCTCTTGAATGACCTGCTCCTCCAGCCGGTGCCAGCCGGCGGCAGCCAGCAATGGGGTGGGTCGCCAGCAAAGGCAGATGGCCCCTGCGCTGGGGCCCCTGCTGGTGCTGCTGGTGGGGTGTCTTGGGGGAAGGGACCACACGGGATCTCGACCCACGGGAGCCTGGAAGCCCCAGGAGGTGGCCATGGCGGCTGATTGCTCATCCCGCCATGTGATGCCTTGGGCCATGTGGATGGCCAACCGGGCCAGCCAGGAACTGGTGCGGCCTTTGAGGGGACCAAGACCCTGGGCCCAAAGCAGCACCGGTCGCCCCAGGAGACGGGCAGCCAGAATCAGGGCCACGTAATAGACGAGGCTGCGCCGGCTGGTGCTGTCCTGCAGGAGACTGCCCCCTCCTAAAACCAGCACCTGGGCTTGAACCAGGGCCAATAGCAGCCTGATGGGATGGTGGCGGGGGCAAGTGTCCACCCCAAACTGCATCTGCACCTGCTGCTGATCACCGGCGGTGGCTACCACATGGCAGTGGGGGGGCAGGAGGGCCAGAAGGGTGGCCAACAGTGCATCGTCCCCCAGGTTGCACTCTCCGTAGTAGCCACAGAGAAGGGCCGTGGCAGACCTGGTGGGCCTGGCTTTGGCCCCATATCCCATGAATCCATACACCACAGTCTCCCTACCCTAGTCTCAGGCTGCCACCCCAGCAGATTGTTCCGTGCATGCCTTATCCCTCCCCACCTGGTGGATCCACATCAGCTCCCTATTGGAGTGGGTTCTGGCCATGGGCCTGGTGGTGCGCCATGGGCGTCTGCGGGGGGAACCGGCCTGGTGCTGGTTGGCCTTGGCCATGACCCCGGCCTTGGTGAGCGCCCTGTGTGCCTGCACATGGCATGTCTTTGACAATGCCAGCACCTTGAAATGGCTGGTGACCATGCAAGCTGCCACCACATTGTTGGGCAACAGCACCTTGGCTTTGGCTGCCTGGTGGTTGTGGAAATGCTCCCCTTCCCGCAGCAGCTCCCTATGACCACCATGGCATCCCTGTTGTCGGCCTCCAACCTATTTGCCCTGTCCTTAATCCCCTTCCTGATCTTTTTGTGGTATGCCAGGCGTAGCAAGCGGTTTCCCCCTCTGGCCTGGTGGGGATTTGCAGCTACCCTTGTGTTTGTATTGGCCACCGTTGTGGCTGGCGCCATTGCCCAGCTGGGTTTTGGCCAGCAGTTGGCCAATGTGGACCCCCTCCATGGGGGTGCTGAGGCATTTTTGACCGCCAGCAACCTGCTGGTGGCCATGGGCTTTGCCCAGGCAAGTAGTCAAAAGTGAACAAGTCTTACAGGTGCACTTGGGGAAGCAAGCTTTGCTGGCTGTAAGCATTAAAAATGTCACCGGACTTTGTGCCCACGATTCGTTCGAGGATCAGGACCTTGATGAACCCCCTCCTTGCTCTTGTTCCCGCCACCGTCACCTGGACGCCCGCCGTCGGCATGGTGATGTTGGCCTGTAATATAGCGGCCATTGCCATTGGCAAGGCCACCATTCAGCAGCCCGATGTTGGCCCGGCCATGCCTGGTGACGCCAAGTTTTTTGGCGGCTTCAGTGCGGGTGCTGTGCTGGGCACCGCTAGCCTGGGCCATGTGATTGGCTTTGGTGCCATTCAAGGTCTGGCTGCCCAAGGACTGCTCTAACTCCCACCTTCCTGGGACTCCCACGGTGCTGCGCCCCTTTCTGGCTGCGCAGCACCACTCTCTTGCCTTGAGCCTTACCGCCAGACCTTAGACGGAGCTGGCCATGGCCAGCTCCTGCTTGGCCTTGATGGCTGGAGCAAAGCCCTGGGATGCCAACTTGCTCAGGATGACCTCCGTCATTTGGGGGGCGGTTAGCCCCAGCTGCTGGAGGCTTTCCTGGGGTTTGGCGTGATCCACCAGCTGGTCTGGAATGCCAAAGCGCTGCACCGGCACCAGGCAGTCATTCTCCTGTAGCAACTCCAAGACAGCGGAACCAAAGCCTCCCAGAAGTGTTCCCTCCTCCATGGTGACCACCCGGCCACAGCGCTGGGCCAAGGGCAATAGGAGAGCCTGATCCATGGGACGCAGAAAGCGGGCATTGACCACAGCGGCATGGATGCCCTGCTCCTGAAGGAGACCAGCGGTGTCCATGGCAGATTTCACCATGGTGCCGTAGGCCACAATCAGCACATCATCCCCTGCTGCCAGCTGCTCACCGCGGCCTATCTCCAAGGGCTCCCATCCATCCTCTAATAGGGGTACCCCCACACCGCTGCCCCGGGGAATCCTCATGGCCACAGGACCATCATGGGCCAAGGCCGTGACCATCATGCGCTGCAATTCCCCCTCATCCTTGGGGGCCATCACAGTGAAATTGGGCACTGCCCGCAGGTAGCTGATGTCGTACTGACCCTGGTGGGTGGGACCATCTGCCCCCACTACTCCGGCACGATCCATCACAAACACCACCGGCAACTTCTGGATGCCCACATCGTGAATCACCTGGTCATAAGCCCGCTGCAGGAAGGTGCTGTAAATAGCCACCACAGGCCGTAGCCCATCAGCAGCCATGCCGGCTGACAAGGTGACCGCATGTTGCTCAGCAATGCCCACATCAACGTATTGATCTGGTAAAGCCTTCTGCAGTAAATCCAGGCCTGTTCCAGTGGCCATGGCCGCAGTAATGCCAACCACCATGGGGTTGTTCTCTGCGATGCGCACCAAGGTGGAGCCAAACACCTTGGAATAGCTGGGGGGTTTGGGTTTGGTGCTGGGTTTTGCCTTACCACTGCTCAGGTCAAAGCTGGATTGGGCGTGGTAGCCCACCTTGTCAGCTTCGGCGTAGGGATAGCCCTTCCCTTTGGTGGTGGCCACATGGACAATCACGGGTCCTTCACACTTGTGAGCAGCGCTGAAGGTCTGGATCATGGCGGAGATGTCATGGCCGTCAATGGGACCCATGTAGGTGAGGCCCAGCTCTTCAAAAACAGCACCCACCTTGGGTACAGCCAGACGCTTCATACCTTCCTTCAGGCGACCCAACTCAGGTGGCAGCTCCCCACCCATGAAGGGGAGGTGGCGCATGCTCTCCTCCATGGAGTCGCTGATGAACTGAATTGGTGGGCTGAGGCGCAGCTTGTTTAGATAGCCAGACAGGGCCCCCACCGGCGGTGAGATGGACATGTCATTGTCATTGAGCACCACCAGAAGCCGGGTTTTGGGCAAATGACCAGCGTGGTTGATGGCCTCCAGGGCCATGCCCCCGGTCAGGGCACCATCACCGATGACAGCCACACATTTGTAGTCCCCCCCCTTGCGATCCCGGGCCAAGGCCATGCCCAGGGCAGCGGAGATGGATGTGGAGGCATGGCCAGCCCCAAAATGGTCAAAGGAACTTTCGCTGCGCTTCAGGTAGCCAGCAACCCCTCCCTTTTGCCGAAGGGTATGGAAGCGGTGATAGCGACCTGTGATCAACTTGTGGGGATAGGCCTGATGGCCCACATCCCAACAGACCCGGTCCCGATCCAGGTTCAGGGTCTGATAGAGCGCCAGGGTGAGCTCCACCACCCCTAGTCCTGGCCCCAGATGGCCACCACTGGTGGAGACTGTCTGCAGATGTTTCTCGCGGATCTGCCGCGCAATTTGTTCCAGTTCTTGGACGGTCAGCCCATGCAACTGGTTGGGGTGTTGCAGCTCGCTGAGGTGCATCCCAATCCTATGGCTTCCATCAATCTAAGCTGACTGATCAGGAGTTGACCGCTCACCGATGGGGATTCCTTTGAACTGGCGTGGAAGATGAATCTAAACTCAACAACGGTGCACAACAAACAGGTGGCTTTTGACCGGTGATGCCCTGGTGATCAACGATTGGCTGCTGCGGAGTTGGCTGCGCTGTCCCCGCAAGGCTTGGCATGACGTTCATGGTCAGGGGGCACACCGGCTCTGGCATCCCCACCGTTCCATCCATTTGGGAGATGAGCAGCGGCGCCTCAGTTGCCATGTGGCCCGCCATGGCCTGGCTGTGGCAAGGGGTGTAGAAGAAGTTTTCCGGGGAGCACCTGCCATCTGGGGGCTGCAGCTGTTAACCCAAGGTGAGCCCCAACTGAAGGGACGTATTCCCCTCCTGCTGCGTTGTGATACCAAGAGCCATTTGGGGCCATGGAGCTATGTGCCACTGCTGGTGAGTACGGGCCGCTTCATGAACCGTGGACAACGGTTATGCCTGGCCTTCTGGGGGCGCCTGCTGGAAGAGCTACAAGGACGTTTACCTGACCATGGTTTGCTGCTGGGCCCGGATGGATGCTGTAACCAGCTGCCCTTGGCACCCCTGCAGGACCAGCTTGACCGCCTGCTGGAGGACATGGCCATTGGACTGGCCCAGCCCCAGGCCCCGGAGCTGATTGCTGAGCGCAAACACTGCACCATCTGCAGCTGGCGACGGCTCTGCAGTGCCCATGCAGTGGCCACTGGCCACCTGGGGGAGGTGAGCGGCATTGGGGCCCATCGCCGTCATCAGCTGATCCAACTGCAGATCCACACCATTACAGATCTGGCCCAGAGCGACCCCCTCTGGTTGGGCCAGGAGCTGGCTCGCCAAGGGCATCTAAGCCAGGTGGATTACCACAACACCTTGGCCACCGACCTGGTGCTCCAGGCCCGCAGCCAGCAGACCCAAAAACCCCAGCGCCGCACCGACCCGGGGCAGGACCTGGCCTCCCAGGGCAGCTTGACAGCACGGCTTCATGGGGCCCCAGGGGTACTGATCTACGACATTGAGGCGGATTCCGATGCCCGGGAGAATTACCTGCACGGCTTTCTGAGCCTCCCCCGCCAGCACCATGGTTCACCAATGGACTTGACCGGCAGCCATGGCCACCATCACCCTCTTCTCTGTTTGCCCCACCATGGTGATACTGATTCCTGGCAGCGCATCCAAAGCTTTCTGAGTGGTTTTCCAGGCTGGCCATTGCTCCACTATGGGGAGACAGAACGGGTTGAGCTGCTGCGCCTAGCCCGCCGGGTGGGGGCCAGCTCAGCCCTGAAGAAGGATTTGAAGCAGCGCTTCCTTGACGTGCATCAACTGGTGCGGCAGCAATGGGTACTGCCCCTCAGTAGCTATGGCCTTAAGAGTGTGGCCACATGGCTGGGTTTTCACTGGCGCTATCCCAATGCCGAAGGAGCACGGTCCGTTCTCTGGTGGCGTCACTGGCGCCGCCATGGCCATCCCCATGACCTGCAGCGCATTCTGGACTACAACCATGACGATTGCCGAGCCACCTCCATTGTGGCCGCATGGCTTCTTGCCCAGGAGTCCACCCCATGGCCTAAGCTCCAGAACGTGCCATGGGATGGTGCCCTGGTACACAATCGGGGGTCTAGCAATCTGGTGAATGCAGCGGACTCATAATCCGCCTTAGGCGAGTTCGATCCTCGCGGCCCCCACATCTCAAGTTGCTGCCAAGAAGCCCGGAAGGAGAAGCCCCAAGAAGGAGACAGAGGTGGCTGGTGCTCAGAGGGCCAGGGCTTCAGGGCTGGTTTCCAACACAGTGGCCAGATCCTTGAGGAAAGCCGCAGCGTGGGCGCCATAGATCACCCGGTGGTCAGCGGTGAGGTTCACCTGCATCTGCCGCTGGATGGCCATGGCCTTGCCCCCGGTAACGGCCACCACCGGGCGAGAGGCTGCCACCGCCAAGATGGCGCCAGTGTCAGGGGGGAGAATGGCAGAAAAGCGGTCCACACCAAACATGCCCAAATTGGAGAGGGTGAAGGTGCCACCGCTGTAGTCCTCCGGCTGGAGCTGCTTGCTACGGGCCTGCTTCACCAGCTCAGACCAGGTGCGGGAGAGGGAGTAAAGATCTGTGCGTTCAGCATGGCGCAGTACGGGGGTGATGAGCCCACCATCTTCCATGGCCACGGCCACGGCCACATGGATGCCATCACCAAAGCGCATCCCCTCCGGGGTGTAGGCGCTGTTCATCTGGGGGTGGTTGGCCAGGGTCACTGCTGTGGCCTTAACCAGCAGGGCTGTCATGGTCACCCCCTTGGGCTTCACCTGCTTATAAAAAGCCTCCAGTTTGTCGGTGGTGATGGTGTAGCCCACCTGGAAACATGGGGCGCTCAGGCTGGCGGTCATGTTGCGATTAACCGCCTGCTGGGCAGTGGTGAGTGGCACCGTCTGCCCAGCAGTGGCCTTGGCCATGGTAGGCACTGCTGAAGGTGCTGAAGGTGCTGTCTGACCATCAACCTGGGCTGGTACCACAGCGGTGGGTTGGGGGCGTCCCTGCTGACTAGTGGGGGTGGAGGAGGGTTGCCCTGCTGCCTGTTCCACATCCCTGGCAATGATGCGGCCATGGGGACCACTACCACGCAAACCCTTCAGTGCAACCCCCAACCGCTTGGCCAATGCCTTGGCGTGAGGACTGGCCATGATGCGCCCTGCAGAGGCTGGTGTGGCCACCGGAGCTGGCGGCTCTACTGAGGCTCCATCCCTGGAGACCGGTGAAGCCACCGGCTGGGCCGCCGGAGCTTCCCCTGGTGCTGGGGGTTGAGTCTCAGGGGGGAGCTGATCCACCACTGCACTACTGCGGGCCTTGGCCTCCTCCACCTCGGCGGCAGTTTCTGCCACCAGGGCCAGGGTCTCCCCAACCGGGGCCGTGCTGCCTGCTGGCAGGAGTAGGGTGGCCAAAATGCCGCTGTGGAAACACTCCACGTCCATATCTGCCTTATCCGACTCCACCACCACCACTGCTTCCCCCTTGGTCACCTCATCTCCAGGCTGCTTGAGCCAGGACACGATCTTCCCCTCGCTCATGGTTGAGCTGAGAGCTGGCATGAAGATCTCATGAATGGCCATTCACTGCCCAGATTGATTTAATGGGCCATGGTATCCCTTCGCAGAGCCGGGCAAAGGGGTGAATCAGCTGCCATATAATGCCTCGATCCGCTTTTGATAGGCGGCGGCGATGCGGTCTCGCCGCTGCTTGAGGGTTTGGGTGAGTAGGCCATTCTCCATGGTGAAAGGCTCCACAAAGGCCAGGGCGCTGAGGCGCTCCTCTGGCCGGGAACCACGGCGCTGGGCCAGCAGCTGGTTCAGCTGGCGGCGCAGTTGCCCCAGGAGCTGATCTGGTTCTTGGGGTAATCCTTGATACTGCTCCTTCAAGACCAACTCATCCAGCACCACAAGGGCTGCCAAAGTGCGGCGATCCTGGCCAACCACCATCACCTGCTGCACCAGGGCATGGGCCAGAAGGGTGTCCTCCAGGGGAGTGGGTTCAATGTTTTCCCCGCTGGCTAGCACAATGGTGTCCTTGGCACGACCTGTTAGCAGTAGGGAGCCGTCCTGGAGAAGGTAGCCCAGATCACCAGTATCAAACCATCCCTCACCATCTAGAACCTTGCCAGTGGCTTGAGGTTTTCCCAGGTAGCCCGCCATCACCTGGGGACCCCGGGCCTGAACAATTCCCTGCTCCTCCCACCCCATCACCTCCCGCAGGCCATCGGTCTGTTCCGTTGTCACAATGCGCAGCTCTGTACCGGGCAAGGGTTGTCCCGCACTGCCCCGGCGATTCCACCAGGGGCGCCGCACCGTGAGCACAGGGCTAGTTTCTGTTAAGCCATAACCCACCAGCAGCTCAATTCCCACTGCCTCAAAGAAGCCATCCACCGATGGGCTGAGGGCACCACCACCACTGATGGCCAGACGCAGCTGACCCCCAACCAGCTTTTGCCGTAGGGTAGGCCAGAACAGCACCCCTGCCAGGTAGTGGCAAGGGGAGCTCAGGCCAGCCAGCACCAGGCCCAACAGTCGTTGCCCCAGGTTGCAGGGGGTGGGATTGAGATTCCGCCAGGCTCGCCACTGCCCACAATGAAAGCGGCTGCAGGCCAGGGCAAAGCGCACCAGGGCACGACGGCTTGGCGGTGCCTGGCGCAAGGCCCCTTCGAAGCCTTCCTGGATCTTCTCCCAGAGGCGCGGCACACTGGTGAGAAATTGGGGCCGCACCTTTTGCAGATCTTGCCCTAGCTCACGAATGGAGGTGTAGGTTTGCCGGCAGCCACAGCTGAGGAGAAAATACCCAGCCGCCCGCTCATAGGAATGCCAAATGGGCAGCACACTGAGGGCCCGCTCCCCCGGATTGGCCTGCACTGCCACGGACAGCTGTTGGATCATATAGATCAAATTGCGGTGGCGCAGGGGCACTCCTTTGGGCCGACCCGTGGTGCCTGAGGTATATAAAATTGTGGCCACCGCCTCGCGACTCAGGACTGCGGCCTCATGGATGGGTTTGTCCTGAGCCCTTTGCTGCAATTGGGCCCATGAAAGGACAGGCACAGGGGTGGCATGAGACTGGTCATGGCCGGCAAACCACTGAAGTTGCTCAGGGGGCACCTCATCCCTGAGCAGCACCACAAAACGCAGCCGCTCAACCACATGGTCCCTGAGCTGTAGCTGCTGCAGCCGCTCCAGCAGAGCAGCATCCTGCAGGATCAGGCCACGGGCCCCGCAGTCCTCAATGATGTAGTGCAGCTCTTCCACCGGAGCTGTGGAACCCCGCACGGCATTAGCCGCCCCACAGCTCATAACTGCCTGGTCTGCAATGAGCCAGCGGGGACCGTTGTCTGCCAAGAGAGCCACCACATCATCTGACCCCAGCCCCAGGCTGTGGAAAGCTGTGCGGGTCTGAGCAATGGCACCATCCAGCTGGGCAAAGGTGAAGGTCTCAGCCGGTGTGGTGTGGGGTGCATCCAATGCCTCAAGGTCACCATGGCGGCGCGCCAGTTCTGGCCAGAGGTCATGGAGTTGCTTCAAGCTGCTCCAATCAGGTCCAAGCTGGAGTGCCCGTGCATCAGCCCGTGTTGCTTGCCAGGCAATACAAGCTTTGGATTGGCTGCTCATTCCCCTTGCCTCAAGGTGTGGAGACTGGAGACTTCAGTATTTCACAGGTGTCAGGGGAAGGCGCTAAATCCAGGTGCAGGTGCCGTTCTGTGGCTGCCAGCAGGAGGGTCTGCACCTGGGCGCAGGTGAGTCCAGGGCACCAGTCCAGAAGACGGCCCACCCCATAACCCGCCAGTCCACAGGGGACAATGGCATCAAACCCCTGCAGGGGGCAGTTCACGTTGAGGGCCAAGCCGTGGCGGGTGATCCAGCGGCGACAGCCAATGCCCACGGCAGCCACTTTGCGGCCATAACACCACACACCGGTGAGTCCTGGTTGCCGTTCACCGGGCAGCCCCAAGGCCATCAGCACCTCCAGCACAATGGCTTCCAGGCACCGCAAATACCAGTGCAGATCAGGGGTGTGCTGTTGAAGATTCAAGACAGGCCAGAGCACCAACTGACCAGGGCAATGGTGTGTCACCTCACCACCGCGATCAATGTGGTGTAAAGGATGGGGAAGACCATGGGGGCCATGGCGCAAATGGATGGCCTTGCTGCCCCTTCCCATGGTGTAACAGGGTGGATGCTGCAGTAGCAGGAGTGCTTCCCGGCCATGGGGCTGGGCCAAGAGCTGTTCATGTCTCTGCTGCTGCTGGGCCAAGGCCTGGGTTAGGGATATGACCCCCAGCTGCAACAGATCCGCCTGCCTCATGGTCTTAAGGGAAGGTCTGTCATTAACCTGAGGCCAGTGCCTGTATTGGTGAATTGCCTATGAAGCTGTTGATCCATGGCCGTAATCTGGAAATCACCCAGGCCATCAGTGACTACACCAGGGAAAAGCTGGGCCGGGCCGTGGCCAAGTTTGAAGGCTTGGTCAGCGAAGCCGATGTCCACCTCTCCGTGGCTAAGAATCCCAGTGTGCATCAGCAAATTGCAGAGGTGACTATCTTTGCCAACGGCACGGTCATCCGTGCAGAAGAGCGCTCGGCAAACCTATATGCCAGCATTGACCTGGTCTCCAACAAGCTGAGCCGCCAGCTGCGCCGCTACAAGGAGCGCATTAAGGATCATCACCGTGCTGATGGTCACCGCTCCGCTCCAGACAGTGCTTCCCGTGCTGCAGGTGATGACAGCGGCCAGGCCATTGAGCGGCTCAATGAACATGGGCAATCTCGACCGGCCCTGCCAACCCCTGCAGTGCGCCGCAAGTACTTTGCCATGCCACCCATGACCCTGGAGCAGGCCATTACTCAACTGGAGCTGGTGGATCATGACTTCTACGTCTTCCGAGATCAAGACAACAAACAGATCCAAGTGGTCTACCGTCGCAACCACGGTGGCTACGGGGTAATTGAGCCCCGGAGCTGATGAACCTGAACCACTGATGAGCCACCTCTCCTCCGGAGGAGATCCCAGGGCACTGCAGGAGCTGCTGGCCACCATTGACTTGCCCCCACTGCTGGATCAGGCCTGTTTGGATCCCCTCGGGAGCAGCAAGTTGCAGGACCAGGTGGAGGCAGCCAAGTTCTGGGGTTGTGGGGGCTTTTGCATTCCTTCTGCATGGGCGAAGCGGGTGCGCCCCCAGCTGCCCGCCAACGGACCCAAGCTGGTGGCAGTGGTGGGCTTCCCCACCGGTGCTGTGCCCCCCTCCATCAAGCTGGCTGAGGCGGAGTGGGTGGCTGAGGCCGGGGCCGATGAGCTGGATGTGGTGCCGGATTTTGCCTCCCTGGCTGAGGGCAACACGGAGCAAGTCTACGAAGAGCTGGCCGCCATTGTGCAGTTGGGCTTACCGGTGAAAGTGATTCTGGAGGCAGCCCGGCTCCCCACGCCCCTCTTAAAACAGCTGGTGGAGGTGGCTGTGGATGCAGGCGCCCAATGGATCAAGACCAGCACCGGCTATGGACCTGGGGTCACCCCTGCATTGGTGAGCCAGTTGGTGCATCTGGCCCGCAGACGGATTGCTGTGAAAGCTGCTGGCGGAATCCATGACCTGGAGCAGGCCCTGCAGCTGCTGGCTGCCGGTGCCCAGCGGCTGGGCCTGAGCCGGGCCCCAGCCCTATTGCAGGCTGCTCGCCGCCATGGTGCCGCCGCTGGCCTCCCCTAACCAAGAGCAAGAGATGGTCCATGGCCCAGGCCCGCCTCATTGAAACCAGCCTGAGCCTTAAAGTGTCTCCCTTGGGGGAACGGGACCGTCTGCTCACCGTGATTACCCCTGGGGAAGGGGTTTTACGGCTAGCGGTTCCTGGTGCCCGGCGCCTCAACTCCAGGCTGGGGGGAGCAGTCCCTTTGCGGGAGCTGGGGCTCCTGGTTTCCTGTGGCCGTGGTTCCCTACAGCGCCTGACCCAGCTGCAGGTGCGCCACCCATTTGCTGGTTTGGGTAAGTGCCTTGAATCATTGGCAGCAGCCCAGTTGCTAGCTGAACTGACCATGCTCCTGGTGCAGCAGGGGGAGCCTGCCCCAGCCAATGTGAACCTGCTGCGGCTTCACTGGCAACGCCTGGATCAGCTGGCCATGGGAGAGCCATCGCAACGGGAAGCGGTGGCCATTGCCGTTCAAGGAACCATCCACCTACTGGCCAGCGGCGGCTTGGCCCTGCCCACAGGCTGGTGCTCCATGGACCAGGGCCCTCTCATTCCACCCTTGGGTCACTGGGAATGGTGCTGTAGTTTCTTGCCAGGGGAAGGCTTTTGCCGGGGTAGGCACCAGGGGGCTGCCATGACCCTCAATGCTTCTGAAATGGCCCTGCTGCAGCGGCTCCAGGGCCCTGCCCTGCCACGCCGTCCAGGGGATGGAGACCTCATGGGTCCTTTGCGGGTCTGGCTGCGGTTGCTGCGGTTGCTGCGGTTCTGGATTGCCCAGCATTTGCCCCGACAACCCCGTTCCCTAACCCTCTTGGAGCAGCTGGTGGCCCCATCCACAGGTGCTGCTCACCCATGAGGGTTGGGGTGTGGTGCCCCTAGTCAAGGCCATTCTAGAGATATGGCTCCAGAGACATGGCTCCATTGCTCCTCAATGCTGCTAATATGAACCTCACTGGCTGACTTCTTAGACCAGTGCACATTGCCTGGCTTGGCAAAAAGGCCCCGTTCTGTGGCAATGTCACCTACGGAGTGGCCATCACCGCTGCCCTACGGGACCATGGCCATAGGGTTTCTTTTCTGCATTTTGACACACCTGCAACCCAGATGAGTTTGGGGCGCATGTTCCGCAACACCACGGTGGAGGAGAACATACCATCCCTGGGAGGCACCAGCACTGGTGAGGAAAGTGACTGGGAAGAGGGGAGAGGCGCACCGCCCGTTGCCCCCCCCATGGGGGAGGATCTGCCGGAGGTGGCCCTCCCTTACCTGCTCCGATCCCAAATCTATACCATCCCCAGTCCCCAGGCTGCCCGCACCCTGCGCCAGGCCCTGCAGCGCCTAAAACCAGATCTGGTACACGCCAACCTTACCCTTTCCCCCCTGGATTTTCGCCTACCGGACATCTGCCAACAACTGGGGCTGCCCTTGGTGGCCACCTTCCATTCCCCCTTTGATGCCCGACTCCGTAATCCCACGGCAGCCACCATGCGGCAGCTATATAAGCTTTATGCCCCAGCCCTGGCCCGCTATAGCAGCGTAGTGGTGTTCTCCCAGCTGCAAGCCCAGGAATTGGTGCGGCTGGGTGTGCCCCATTCCCGATTGACCATCATTCCCAATGGCATTGATTCCCAGCGTTGGTGTCCTGGCCCTAGCACCATGCCAGAGGTCTTCCAGAAAAAGCGACTGTTTCTGTATATGGGCCGCCTAGCACCGGAAAAGAATGTGGAAGCCCTACTCAAGGCATGGCGCACAGTAAGGCCGGAAGGCTGTATTCTTGCCCTGGTGGGTGATGGACCATTGCGCACATCCCTCCCCCTAGCCAGTGACCATGGATTAATCCACTGGTGGGGTTATGAAAAAAGCCTGGAGCAACGCCTAAACCTGCTGCGGGTAGCAGAAGTGTTCATTCTGCCCTCATTTGTGGAAGGGTTATCCCTAGCCCTACTGGAAGCGATGGCTGTGGGTGCTGCCTGTGTGGCCACCGATGC
>RKSC01000050.1 GCA_007571085.1 Synechococcus sp. PNGco_S_binSS4 | reverse complement strand
GCGGTTCAGAAAATCTGTTTCCACAAGGGCAGAACGGCAGTGGGCGCTGAGGCTACGGATTGTGTGATGGGCCATTTTGCTGGCTGTCAAGCTGGCCACCACCCCATTGGCAAATCCCAAAGTGGCATTCACATAGTCAATGGGACCGGTGCCACTGCGGCCACCAGCAGCGGCCAGGCGCACCACCTTGGCCCCAGCCAGCTCCAGCACCAAATCAATGTCGTGGATCATCAAATCCAACACCACAGAAACATCGTTGGCCCGGTCCCCATGGGGGCTATGGCGACGACCCTCCAGCACCACCACCTCCTCATTGGCCACCACTTTCACCAGCTCCCGAAACGCTGGATTGAAACGTTCAATGTGACCCACCTGTAGAAGGCGCTGATTCTGTTCTGCGGCCATATTCAGTTGGTGGGCTTCCTCCTGGGTGGCGGCTATGGGCTTCTCAATTAAGACATGGAGCTTGGCTTCCAGGCAGTCCAGACCCACCTGATGGTGCAGAAGGGTGGGCACAGCAATGCAGACCGCCTCCACCTGGTGGAGCAGCTCCTGATAGTGGTGAAATGCTTGGCAACCAAACTGCTCCGTTGCCATGGCCAGCCGCTGGGGATCCATGTCCGCCACCGCCACCAGCTCCGCATCCCTCAGCAAACTGAGCACACGGGCATGGTGCCAGCCCATGTTGCCAATGCCAATAACACCAATTCTGACAGGCTTCATGGTGGCAACAGGAACAATGGAAGCTTATGGGTCAATGGGACCATGGGATGTGGTGGTGTGTCCGGTGCTTTTGGGAAGCATTCGCAGCTCCACGTGGGTGATGCGCGGTCCCTTCAAGTGTTGAACAACAAAGCGCAGCTCCTTCCAAGACAAACTCTCCCCCACCGTGGGAATGTGCTGAAACTGATCCAGGAGGAAGCCTGCCAAGGTGTGGTGCCTCTCCGATTGGGGTAGGGAGAGATGGAGCTGGCGGTTGATCTCATCAATTTCCAGATCAGCTGCCAAACGCCAGTGGCCTGGTGCCAATGGCTGTACCGCCACGGGATGGCCCGCTGGAGAATCCTCCTCCTCGCCAACAATTTCACCGGTCAAATCAGCGATGGTGACCAAACCTTCTGTGCCCCCATGGCGATCCACCACCAGCAGCATGGGGGTCTCATCGCCAATGACCACCATGAGCTCCGCCAAGGATGCTGTCTCAGGGATGCGCTTTAGGCTGCTGAGATAGGGCTCCATGGGGGTATCACCCTGAATATGCCCTTGCCCCAATGGCCCGGCAAGGCTACGGAGATCCAGAAGACCTTTCACGTCATCAAGGGAATGGCCAATGACCGGGAAGCGGGCGTGGCGTGTCTCTTGCACTGCGGCCGTGAGCTGACGGAAGGTCACATCGGCTGGCAGGGTGACCATCTGTGAACGGGGAATCATCACTTCCCTAACCAAAGTGTACCGCAGGGAAAAAGCCCCCTCAAGAATGAGCCGCTCATGGGGCTGTAGGCCGGTCACATTGTCAGTTTCTATGAGGGTTTCCAGCTCACCTGCAGATAGGGGTGGGGCCAGATTATGCCAGTTGTGGGGTAGGCGGAACATGGCCAGCAGGCTCAGGCTACACCGCTCCAACACCTGCAGGGGGTAATCCAAGATGGTGAGCGCCATCTGCAGTCTGGGGCTGAGGGACAATGCAGCCCGGGCTGGCTGGTGGAGAACCATGGCTTTAGGCAGCAGACTGGCACCAAAGGCAACCACCATGGTCAGGCTCAAGATGACCACCATGCCCAAGCCATGGTGCTGCTGCTGGGGAAGAAGTCCCCGGGCCAGCCAACCCAGGGCCAGCAGGGCAAAGCAGCTGCCACATTGGGTCAGGATTAGTACACGGGGCAGATGGCGCTGCAGCCGCTCCACCGTGGCCGCTGCAGATGGATTGATGGTTACCAGCTCCTGAACCTGGGTGGGCCGCAGGCGCAGCAGAGCCAATTCCCCTGCCAGGCAAAAGGCCAGCACAGCCATGAGCAGGGGAATGAACAGGAGCCGTGTCACCAAGGCCATGGCTAAGCCCTGGGCAGGGCGCCTGGGGAGAGGTTTGGATTAGGCTACTGGCTCAAGCAGCCCGGTGGATGGGCCGCTCCGTTGCTGGCCTATTCTCTCCCTACTGGCGGCTTGGCCCATTCCCATGTCTTGGCCCATGTTCAAGGTGCGATCCTCCTGCCTGCTCTTCCTGGTGTTGCTGGCATGGAGCCTTCCCCAGCAGGTGCTGGCTGGTGATCCTTTTCGTCAGATCTCTGTGGAGGATATTTCCCTCTTTATCAGAAGCGGCAAAGTTAATCGCAATCTGGGGAAACTAGTCAAAGGGGCTGGATGGAGCCGGGATGAAATTAGGGACGGCCTGACCAAGTCCTATGAGGTCAATCTGCGGTCCATGGACCGCTTTTTGCGCTCCAGCGACGGGGAAATACTTCTCAACTCTCTCACACGCAATTATAGACCAGAGGCATCCGCTAGTAACCCATCCAAAGCCTTGCGCTCTGCCATTATAGGGGACGCTGCAGATGGCTCCATTAGTGCTTTGGGTATTATGGAGGCCCTACCTGTGGACTTTGTTGTTTCTGGCCCTCTGTCCATCTGCGCTCAAAAGGTGGAGGTGTCCTCTCAACAGCGCACCTCCCCGCTCTCCTACTATCTTTTCCTGCCTGCTTGCCTCCGGGCTAGTCAAAATTGATCAGAGTCGCTTGATCAGGGTGGCCAAATACCTCTGAATCCTTCATGGCTCTTCTCCATCTGGACAAGCTGACCATTTCCTACCCCCACCAAAGGGAGCCGGCTGTGCGGAATTTGTCTCTGGTTTTGGAGGCAGGTGATCGTCTTGCCCTGGTGGGACCCTCTGGCTGTGGTAAGAGCACCTTGGCCAGGGCCATCTTGGGCCTGCTTCCAGAAGGCAGCAGCAGAGACGGTGTGTTGCAGGTGGCTGGTGCAGATCCCCAGTGTTTGTCCGCTCGAGACCTGCGGCAGCTGCGGGGTGCAACAGCTGGTCTGGTGTTTCAAGATCCCATGACCCGGCTCAACCCCCTGCTCACCACCGGGGATCATCTGCTGGATCTGCTTCGGGCCCATCGACCCGGCTGGTCCCCCAATCAGCGTCTGCAAAAAGCCCGTCACCTCTTAGAGCAGGTGGACATGCCCAGCAGATGCCTGGATCAATATCCCCACCAGCTCAGTGGTGGTCTGCGGCAGCGACTTGGCATTGCATTGACCATGGCCCTGGAGCCAGCTTTGGTGATTGCCGATGAACCCACCACATCCCTTGATGTGGTGGTGGCGGCCCAGGTGATGGAGGCTCTCTCCAGCCTCTGCAAGCACCAGGGAGCCGCCCTGCTACTGATTACCCATGACCTGGCCCTGGCGGGAAGCTGGTGTTTGCGAATGGCTGTTCTTGCTGAAGGGCAGCTTGTGGAAGCTGGGCCAATCCACCAGCTTCTGGCCGCACCCCAAAACCCCTTAACCCGGGCATTGGTGGCTGCTGCACGCCTTAAAGAAGGTGAAGCCAGCCCCAGCTATGAACCCCAAGGCCCCTTACTTCAGGTTGTGGGTCTGCGCTGCTGGCACCCCTTACCCAGCTCCCTACCATGGCAACAGGGCTGGCTACGAGCAGTGGACGGCATTGACCTCACCCTGGATGTGGGGGAGACCGTTGGCATTGTTGGCGCCTCCGGATGTGGCAAAAGTACCCTTTGTCATGCTCTGGCTGGTTTGCTGCCATTGCGGGGTGGCCAGGTGTTGTTGGCTGGTCAAGCTGTGCTGCAACGGCGCCTGGGACAGGATCACCGCCAACTGGGACGGCGGCTGCAGATTGTTTTTCAAGATCCCCTGGCCTGCTTCAACCCTGCCATGACAGTGCTGGAGGCCCTACTAGACCCCCTCTTGATTCACGGTTTAGCTACCCGCAGCAGTGGCCGGAGAATTGTTATGGAGGCCTTAACAGCTGTGGCCTTGACACCGGCAGAGGATTTCCTAGAACGGTTACCCCGGCAACTGAGCGGCGGACAACAGCAGCGACTGGCCATTGCCCGGGCCCTGATCTTGAAGCCATCCGTACTGCTTTGTGATGAACCCCTGGCCATGCTGGATGCTGTGACCCAGATAGGTGTGCTGGAGTTACTGGAAAATCTCCAGGCTCGCCTGGGGCTGGGTTTGCTTCTTGTGACCCACGATTTGGGTATTGCCGCGTCGTTTTGTCATCGGGTGCTGGTGCTGGATGGGGGGAAGGTGGTGGAAGAAGGCCCTGGTGATGCTCTCCTTGCAGATCCCCAGGCCCAAGCAACCCGCCAACTGGCAGCAGTCTGCCCCCGCCTACCCTGCCAGCCCAATGGCTTAAGGAGTAAGGGGGCTTCAAGAATCAATCATCAAAGCGACCAGAATTATCCTGCTCACCAGGAAGACTTTGCCTAGTCCTGGGGGTTGAGGCAGGGGCATCTGTAGTGGCACTAGCAGGGGAAGTAGGTGGCGGCGGGGTTGGTGGCTTGCCCTGGCTAGTTTTTAGGGGCTTACCCGTGGGGGGGGGGAGAGGTGCGAGGAACAGACTGAGCCAGTTTCAGATTGGGATCTTGATCAAAGGGATCAGGACGCACCGCTGGACCCCTAGGTGGACGTGCTCCAGGGGGGCGATGGGGACGGCGGCCTCCACCAGCTCTTGTGCCAGTGTTGCTTTGGCCCTGCCCC
>RKSC01000043.1 GCA_007571085.1 Synechococcus sp. PNGco_S_binSS4 | reverse complement strand
CAGGGAGCTGGAGAAGCTCTGGCTCACCATCCTGGGGCATCTGAAGTTGCCTGCCACCCAAACCCTTCTCCAGCAGCAGGCCCATGTGGCCTCCTGGGATGGTTCCCAATTGCTGGTGCAGGTGAACCCACCATGGCTGACCATGATTCAGGCTCGCCTGCCCCTCCTGGAAGAAGCTGCACAAGTTGCTCTCAACCAACCAGCGCAAATCAAGCTGAGCTCCGCCCCGTCTTCAGGTGTTCAGAGCCGGCCCAGCCAAGGGAAGGCACCTCCACGGCCAACCCAGAAGTTACCTCCACAGCAGGCACCTCCCCAGCAGGGCCCTCCACGGCAGCAGCGTTCCAATGCCAACCTCCCCAAGGCAAACAGCCCCCGCTTGCTAAGCCAACCCACACCCGGAGAACCCCGTCAAGCTCAACCCATATCCTCCCCCCCATCCCCCAACCGCGTTGCTGGTCTGGATGCCACGGCCAGAAAGCTGGCGGATTTCTTCAATGGGGAGGTGGTGGACCGTGGGCCAGAGTAGATACTCAAACAGGTCCTGGTTCTCAAACCCTGGTTGCCAAGCCCTTGTGCAAGGTTTTATCCCAGGTCCTATGGCTGAGCTGTAGGCCCATGCGCAACGTAGCGAAGGGAATCACCAGACTCCAGTGAAAGAGATAGATGAGGGCCATCAGTAAGGTCAAACCACGGATTCTGGCCACCGGGTGGCCGGCCGGGTTGGGAGTGGATGGACACCGACAAAGCACCGTGGTGGTGAAGAGCAGGGTCATTGCGGTCAGGGGCCAGCTGAGGGGAAATGACCGCATTGCCACCGCAGTCACCGCATCACCCATGACCACCAAGGGCTGCACATACTGCAAGAGGAAAAACACCAGCACATCCCGCTTAAGGGGCTGGGGCAGGTGGGAGCTCACCAGTGCCGGCCCATGGTCTAGGAAGCGCTGCAATCCCCCCTCTGCCCAGCGCTGCCGCTGACGCCACAGAGCCCCCAGGGAGCTGACCGCTTCTTCCCCCACAGGTGGGTTCCACACCACGTCAATGGGTGTGCCCTGGAGCTGGAGCCGCACGCTCAGATCCAGATCGTCAGTGACCGTCTCCTCGTTGAAGCCACCACAGCTTAGAAGGGCTTCACGGGGAATGAATTGCCCATTCCCCCGCAGCTCACCACTGCCCTGGTGGGCAATGCGCCCCTTCTGGATCACCCCATCAAAGGCCATTTCAATGGCCTGGAGCTGGGTCAGAAGATTTTGATTGGAGTTGCTAACGGCTTTACGCAACTGCAGGGCCCGGCTGCGGTCCTTCAGGAGGGGCTGCAAGTGTTCCAACAGATGGGGATCCACCTGGGCATCGGCATCTAGAACCATCACCCACTCCCCCTGGAGTTGGGGCAGGACCGCATTGAGGGCACCGGATTTCCAGCCCCCTGCCCCAGGTGGCCGATGTACCACATGGAGACGGCTGTTGTGCTCCTGTAGACCATCTAAAATCTCAGCTGTGCCGTCCACACTGCCATCATCAACGATCCAGAGCTGGAGATGATCCTGGCCATAGCGCAAAGAGAGCAGGCTCTGCACCAAGGGCTCGATCACAGCAGCCTCGTTCTTGGCAGCCACCACCAAGTCAACGGTGGGCTGCTCCACTGGGGCAGCAGTTGGGGCACTAATCTCTGGATCACCGGTGGGGGACTTGCCACCAGCAGTGGGGAAGATATGGCGCCCCACCAGGAGAGCCACCACCATGGCAGGCCATGGACCCCCATGGAACCAGTGGGGCAGAGCACCCAACAGCAGACAAGTGACAGCAAATAGGGCTGATTTGCCTCGGTAGTAGCTCTCTTTCCGGCACGTGGTGGCATCCATTGGCAACCCGGAACCTTGACCCTCCTTCGGAATGGCGATTCTTCTGAAAGGGGCAAACATATTGGTCAATCATGCCACAAAAGGGCAGGTAAGATGATTTCTCTATTTCTGCTGCATAGCTCACCATGCTCAAACGAAAAACCCGCCGTGCGGCAGCCAAGCGCTTCCGAATTACGGGAACTGGTAAGCTTCAGCGGCGTCATGCCTTCCGCAACCACCTGCTGGGCCACAAGAGCGCCAAGCGCAAGCGCTTCCTGGCCACTGCAGCCACGGTAGACCCCACGGATAACAAACGGGTCCGGGGAATGTTGCCCTATGGAAGCTGACCAAGCCACCGGTTGATGTTTAATCAAAGTCACCCCAGGAATCTCAACCTATGAGCCGTACCACCAGAGGCAATGTTGCCCGCAAACGCCGCCAAAAGATCTTGAAGCTGGCTAAAGGCTTTGTGGGATCCAACGGCAGCCTCTTCCGCACCGCCAATCAGCGGGTGATGAAGGCCCTCAGCAATGCCTACCGGGATCGCCGCCGCCGCAAGCGTGATTTCCGTCGTCTGTGGATTGCCCGCATCAATGCGGCAGCCCATGGCCATGGGCTCAGCTACAGCACCTTCATCGGTGGCTTGAAAAAAGCAGATGTGCGCTTGAATCGCAAGATGCTGGCCCAGCTGGCAGTTCTAGACCCGGACAGTTTTGCTGCTGTGGTCGCCGCCGTTCAACACTGACTCCACCATTCACCACTCCAGCCATGGACTCCTCTTTACCGTCCTTGTATCTGGTGGGTCTTGTGGCTCTGTTGGCGGTGCTCAGCATTGTTATTGGCCGACAGGCCTGGAAGGCGTGGAGGGATGAAGCAACCCTGCAGCAGCTGCAAAAGCAAACCCGGGACGGGAAAACAGATCCGGTTAAGCTTTATGAGCTGGGCTCTGTGCAGTTGCGTAAGCGCCTCTTCTCCCAAGCTGTCACCTCCCTCAACAAAGCAGTCCAGAGTGCTGGCAAGGAGCCTCCAGAGGGTCAAGCCCTCATTCACAATGCCCTGGGTTATGCCCTAGCGGCCCAGAAGCAATACACCAAGGCCATTAGCCACTACCGCAAGGCCCTAGCAGCAAAACCAGACTACCCTGTGGCTCTCAATAATCTGGGTTTTGCCCTGGAGCACCAACAACAGCAGAAGGAAGCTGCCAAGGTCTACACCCAGACCCTGGCCCTGGATGCTGGCAATGCCATTGCCAGGCGTCGCCTGCAGCGTTTGGAGAAAGCCCAAGGGTCTAGCCTGGATCAGTAATACCCACCACCACGGTTTTGCCTGCACCCAGCATCCTTGAGGACCAACCACTGCAAATTGCAGGGCGCTCCTTCAGCAGCCGACTGCTGACGGGCACAGGGAAATATAGGGATCTGGCCACCATGAAAGCCAGCCTGGAGGCCAGTGGTTCTGCCATGGTCACGGTGGCTGTGCGGCGGGTGCAAAGTGGCGCTGCAGGTCATCAGGGACTCATGGAGGCCATTGACTGGTCCCGGCTGTGGATGCTGCCCAACACAGCAGGCTGTACCACCGCAGAAGAGGCGGTTCGCACGGCCCGTTTGGGGCGTGAGCTGGCCTGCCTAGCGGGGCAGGAGGAGAACAGCTTTGTGAAGCTGGAGGTGATTCCCGACCCCCGCTACCTGTTACCTGACCCCATCGGCACCCTCTTGGCTGCTCAGCAGTTGGTCAAAGAAGGATTCCAGGTTCTGCCCTACATCAATGCTGATCCCCTGCTGGCCCGCCGCCTGGAGGAGGTGGGCTGTGCCACGGTGATGCCCCTGGGCTCTCCCATTGGCTCTGGTCAGGGTTTGCGCAATCGAGACAACATCAGTCTGATTATTGAAGGAGCTGGTATTCCCGTGGTGGTGGATGCGGGCATTGGTGTGCCCAGTGACGCCGCCCAGGCCATGGAAATGGGGGCCGATGCCGTGCTCATCAACACCGCCATTGCCCAGGCCGGTGCACCAGTTGCCATGGCAGCGGCCATGGCCATGGCCACCCAGGCGGGACGCCTGGCCCACCTAAGTGGTCGCATTCCTCAACAACGGAGGGCCACTGCCAGCTCACCCCAGGGTGGTTGCATCAGCACCTGAGACGCCCCTGCACCACCCAGTCTTTGTGAAGTCTCGCAACAGTGGGCCAGTGCTCTGGTTTGGGGCGCCCCATTCCCCTACATTTGCCCCATCCGTTCTTCTTGCTTGCCATGACCGTCACCCGTGAGGATGGTGGCCGGCTCAATGCCTTCGCCCGTGAACCCAAGATGGTGGTTGCCGAGCCCCTCAATGGTGCGGAGCAGCGCCAGCGGCTCTGGCTCTATGGCCTAGGTGCCGGGCTGGTGGCCACCATGGTGGCCATTACAGCCTGGGTGAGTCCTGGATGAGCCTGGTCTGGTGTAGCTTGCCTAACTGGAAAGCCCTTGGCTAGAGAGGCAAGCGTGAAGGTTCTCGTTCTTGGTGGTGATGGCTTTTGTGGCTGGCCCTGTGCTCTGAACCTTGCAGACCAGGGCCATGATGTGGTCATTGTGGACAACCTGAGCCGCCGCAAAATAGATGTGGATTTGGGTGTGGCATCCCTAACGCCCATTGCCACCATCTGGGATCGCCTGGCGGCCTGGCAGGAGGTGGGGGGGCGCCCCATGGGCTTTGTGGCCTTGGATATAGCCCAGGAGTATGAGCGGCTCCTGGAACTCCTCCGGCAGGAAACACCAGATGCAGTGGTTCATTTTGCCGAGCAGCGGGCAGCTCCCTATTCAATGAAGTCATCCGCCTGCAAGCGCTATACCATTGATAACAACGTCAATGGCACCCATAACCTGCTCTGCGCCATTGTGGATAGTGGCCTGGATGTGCATGTGGTTCACCTGGGCACCATGGGGGTTTATGGCTACGGCTCCCACAGGGGCGCCACCATCCCGGAGGGTTACCTCACCGTAGAAGTGCCCCAGCCGGATGGGAGCCGTTTTACGGAGGAGATCCTCCATCCCACCAATCCGGGCAGTGTTTACCACATGAGCAAAACCCTGGACCAGTTGCTATTTTTCTATTACAATAAGAATGATGCCCTGCGCATTACAGATTTGCATCAGGGCATTGTCTGGGGAACCAATACGGAGCTCTGCAAGAAAGATCCCCGCCTAATGAACCGCTTTGACTACGATGGGGATTATGGAACTGTGCTGAATCGCTTTTTGATGCAGGCAGCCATTAACTATCCCCTCACTGTCCACGGCACCGGTGGGCAGACCCGGGCCTTTATTCATATCCGTGACTCAGTCAAATGTGTGCAGCTGGCTTTGGAGAATCCCCCCTCTCCTGGGGAGAGGGTAAAAATCTTCAACCAGATGACGGAAAGCCACCAAGTGGGAGAACTAGCTCAGAAGGTGGCCCACATGACAGGTGCCCAGGTGTCCTACTTGCCTAATCCCCGCAATGAGGCCAAGGACAATGATCTCACCGTTGATAATCGCTGTTTTCTGGATCTGGGCTTGAAGCCCACCACCCTGGACCATGGCCTGCTGACGGAAGTGGTGGATATTGCCCGCCGCTACGCCGACCGTTGTGATCACCGGCGCATCCCTTGCACCTCCCCATGGAATCGGGCCCAGGCAA
Source organism: Synechococcus sp. PNGco_S_binSS4 (assembly GCA_007571085.1). Lineage (GTDB taxonomy): Bacteria > Cyanobacteriota > Cyanobacteriia > PCC-6307 > Cyanobiaceae > Synechococcus_B. The sequence continues at coordinate 7,290 of RKSC01000043.1, read as the reverse complement.
CAGCCATCAAGGTGTAAATCGTGCACATTGCATTTTTCACCGAGACCTTCCTGCCCAAGGTGGATGGGATTGTGACCCGGCTCACCAAAACCATTGAGCACCTTGTGGCTGCTGGAGATGAGGTGTTGGTGTTCTGCCCAGAGGGAGCCCCCACCACCTACTGCGGCGCCCAGGTGATGGGGATTCCTGCCATGCCACTGCCCCTCTACCCGGAACTGAAAATGGCCCTACCCCGCCCTGTTGTGGCCGAAGCCATTGATCGCTTCCAGGCGGATCTAATCCACGTGGTCAATCCCGCTGTTCTGGGCTTGGGGGGAATCTGGCTAGCCAAAACCAAGGCCATTCCCCTGGTGGCCAGCTACCACACCCATCTGCCCAAATACCTGGAGCACTATGGTTTGGGCATGTTGGAGCCCTTGCTCTGGGAACTGCTCAAGGCAGCCCATAACCAGGCCAGTCTCAATCTCTGCACCTCCACTGCCATGGTGCAGGAGCTTTCCCAGCGGGGGATTCACCACACTGATCTTTGGCAGCGGGGTGTTGATGTTGATGCCTTCCGGCCAGAGCTAGCCTCGTCCCAACGGCGCCAACAACTGTTTGGCCCCCACGGGGATGGGGATCCCCTCTTGCTCTATGTGGGGCGACTCTCGGCGGAAAAACAGATTGAGACCATTTACCCAATCCTCCAAGCCCTGCCCCGGGCCCGCCTGGCCCTGGTGGGGGATGGTCCCCACCGTCAACACTTGGAAAAGATATTTGCCGGCACGGCCACCCATTTTGTGGGTTATCTCAGCGGTGAGGATCTGGCAGGGGCCTATGCCAGTGCGGATGCCTTCCTGTTCCCCTCCAGCACAGAAACCCTAGGTCTGGTGCTGCTGGAAGCCATGGCGGCAGGCTGCCCGGTGGTGGCTGCCAATCGGGGTGGCATTCCCGATATCGTGACCAACGGAAAAAATGGCTGGCTCTATGATCCAGCTGATGCAGATGGATTCCTCACGGCCACCCGTAATCTGCTAGGCCAGAAAGAACACCATCAACAGATGCGGCTGGCAGCCCGTCAGGAAGCAGAACGCTGGGGATGGGGTGCAGCCACTGCTCAGTTGCGCTCCTACTACAACCAGGTGCTGGAGTCGGCCTTGGTGGCACCCGGCCCCGATTAAATGTGCCTAGGGATTGAAATAGGCTTCCATCACAGCTTTGGCAATGGGCAGTCCATGGCGAGAGCCACCCCCTGGTGCATTGGCAGCAAAAGCCACCACCACAATTTCAGGGTCGTCAGAGGGGGCATAACTTGCAAACCAGGAGTGATCTGCACCGTGGGAAGAGTTATCTTCTGCGGTGCCGGTCTTACCAGAAACAGCAGGTAGGGTCTCGCTGTTCATGCCATAGCCTGTGCCATCCGCCACCACTTTCCGTAGGCCCTGTTGCAAGGTGGTCCAGGTTTCTGGGTCAAAGTCAATGGCCTGGCGGCGGGCTAGCCAATCCACCGGCTCACCGGTTTGGGGGTCTAGGGAAGAGAAGTGAGGTTGCACCAACCAGCCACCATTGGCAATGGCGGCATAGGCTAGAGCCACTTGGATGGGGGACACCTGCACCACAGATTGGCCAATGGAGGCACTGGCCATGTCTTCGGGAATCCAGGGGGTTTGCCCAGGCTCTGCCCAACCGCGACCTGCAGCGGCCCACTCTTCATTGCCCACCAAACCCGGATCCTCGTCAAAGCCAATCTCAATACCGCTGCGCCTGGTAAAGCCCAGGTTTACGGCAGCCCCATAGAGGTGCATGGAGCCCACCTCCACACCCACCTGGTAGAAGAAAGTATTGCTGGAAAAGCGCAGGGCATCCACATAACCAATCTGGCCAAATCCTTCGCCATTGTGCTCAGGAAAGCAGTGGCTTCCATAAACAATGCAGGCCATGGTGGGCAGCTTGGTGCCTGGTGGAAACAGGCCCGATTCCATCCCCGCAGCAGCCGTAACCACCTTGAATACACTTCCCGGGTTGTAGGGGTTCAGGGCCCGGTTAAGCATGGGCAGGGCACTGGAGTGAAACAAGGCATAGAGCTGCTCCTGTGGCTTGACAGGCTGGGAAAAGAAATTGGGATCGTAGGCAGGACGGCTCACCATGGCCAGAATGGCTCCATCTTCTGGATCCATGGCCACAACAGCCCCCACGGGATACTTGGATAGGGCCTTCTCCGCTGCCTGCTGCAGGCGTAAATCCATGGTGAGACGCAGATCCTTACCTGGAATCGAGGGCTTTTCCCCCAACGGACGTTGCACATCCCCATTGGCACTCACTTCCAAAGTGCGGCCTCCCCACTGACCACGCAGGTGATTTTCATAGGCAGCTTCCAGACCAGTGCGGCCAATTCGATCCTGGATCTGATAGCCCCGGCTGGCCAGATGGGATAATTCCGAATCCGTAATGGGGCTGGTGTAGCCCAGGGCATGGGCTGCGGTGATGCCATTGGGATAGGCCCGTAGGTAGTCCACCCCCACCTCAGCCCCTGGCAGCCTGTTGGCCTGCTCCAGCAATTTGATGGTCTGTTCTGGAGTCAGGTCATCGGTTAAGGCAATGCGGTAATCCCCCGCACGGAAATTGGCCCGTCGTTCCTCCAGCTCCTCCTCCGGGACACCTATCAAGGCACTAAGGCGCTGGCGCAGCTGGGGCCATTGGGGGCTGGCTGCCTGCTTGGGCCACACATAAAGCCGGTGAACCAACTGGCTGGAGGCCAACACCTCCCCGTGGCGATCCACCATCTGCCCACGGATGGGCTGACTGGGTGCCACACGAACACTATTTTCACGGGCCCGGGTGTGGTTTAGATCCCCTTGAATAATCTGAAGCCAGAAGAGTCGTCCGCTGATCACCCCCACCACTGCCATGAGCAGGAGCTGCAACAGGCTCTGCTTGCCTCGATCAAGGCCCACATGGCGTGGCTGCTCATCTAGGACCCTGGCACCAAGCATCAAGGCTCTGTGTTTGCAACGGCCAGGGCTGCTTTCAGCTGAGCTACCCGCTCTGCCATGAGGACCAGGCGTTCCTGCAGCTCCTGGATATCCTCTGGGTTGGAGGATTGGGACCGCACCTCCACATCCACTTTCACCACAGGATTGCCCAAGCCAGGAGCCAGTTGATCCAGCAAGTTTCTCAGGCGGCGGGCATCGTCTTCCCCATCCCGGCGCAAGTCGGTAACACCGGCCTGACCCTTGCTCAAATCACTGAGCAAATCCTGGGCACGACCTGATCGCAACCGGGATACGGCACCCATACCAACCGGTAGCACATCATTGAGCATCTGCAATTGCAGATTCTGTAAAGGATCAGAGGCCATAGTTGTCTCCAAACATGGCCATTGTATTGCTGCTCACCTGAAGCGGAAGTCCCTCGCATAAGACAGGCTTGGCTGCTGGCAAGCATTTTCATCCCCGGACAGTGCTGCTGAATGCCCTGCAGCAGACCGCTGCATCAACACTCCCCCTCCATCTACCAGCCCATGGGCGGGGGACGGGACTTCCACCCGGGTTGGCAGCACTCATCACACCACAACTGGCCCGTCTGGACCTGCCGGAGCTACCCAGTCTGGGAGGTCCACTGCTGTGCCGTGGGGCGGTGGCTGAGGCCCAGCAGGCCATTGCCCAGCTTTGGGGTAGCCGGTCTTGTTGGTTTGGGGTCAATGGCTCCACGGGTCTTCTACAGGCAGCGCTCTTGGGTGCTCTGGGCCCGGGCCAGGGCCTGCTCTGCCCCCGCAACTTGCACCGCTCCGTGCTCCATGGAGCAGTGCTGGCCGGTATTGAGCCCATTTACTACAACCTGCCCTTTGCTGAGGATTGGGGCATGCACCGGCCAGTGGACGTAACCTGGTTTCACCAGGTGCTGGAGACCTTAGGGTCCCAGGACTGCACCGTGAATCTGGTGCTGTTGGTGAATCCCACCTATCAAGGCCTGAGTGCTCCCCTGACCCCGCTGGTGCAACTTTGCCATGACCATGGCCTGGCGGTGCTGGTGGATGAGGCCCATGGCAGCCACTTTCGAGGCCATGACGCCCTGCCTCGGGATGCACTGGCTGCTGGTGCTGATCTGGTGGTCCACTCCGCCCACAAATCCCTACCGGGCCTCACCCAGACAGCTGTGCTCCACTGCTGTGGTGAGCGGGTTTGCAAAGATGAGCTGGAGCAGGGCTTGCTGCTGCTGCAAACCAGTAGTCCTTCTTCCCTGTTGCTGGCTGCCACAGAGCTGGCCGCAGCATGGCCCCATCAACAGCCCCTGGCTGCTGGTCTGCTGAGCCGGGCCATGGACCGTTGGAACCAGTGGCAGCAGGAATTGACCCATGGGGGCTGGCTGGTGAGTCCTAGTGATGACCCTCTCCGCTTGCGCCTATGCACCATGGGACGTGGTCATAGCGGCCTGGAATTGGATGACCATCTCTTGGCTTTTGGGGTGGCAGGGGAACTACCGGAGCCGGCAGGACTCACCTTCTACATGGGTCTGCAAACCCCAGGCCGGGCCCTGCATCAGCTCCAGCAGGCCCTGGCCCAGCTGCCATGGCCACAAGGGCATAGGCAAGGGAGCCAGGTCATGCCACCTTTACCCACACCCCTGTTGGCTCGCTCTGCAGTGCCACCCCGCACGGCATGGTTTGGCCCATCACGACGCCTTCCACTCCAACAGGCTGTGGGTCATGTGGTAGCGGAAGCAATCACCCCCTACCCACCGGGCATTCCGCTCCTGCTTCCGGGGGAGCGCCTTGATGAAGCACGTTGCACCTGGCTGCTTCGCTACAGCCATCTCTGGCAACAGTTAGATGATGCACTTGATACGGTGAAGGTTCTAGCGTAATCGTTCAGGAGGCCTTTATCCTTGCCCACTCCAGCGGGTCATGCAGCCTCCGGCACACAGCAACACCAGGAACCTTTTCAGTGGGACTTTGTGACACCAGGTATTCCTGATGGGGCCTTTGCCAATTCCCCTGGCTTTGCTCCCACTCCCATGGAGTTACGGGTCATGCTTCTGGCCCATCTGCGCCCCCAGCCTGATTCATTGGTGTGGGATGTGGGCGGCGGCACGGGGGCCTTGGCTTTGGAAATTGCCCGTCTCCTTCCCCGTGGTGTGGTTCTGACCCTGGAGCGGGATCCTGATGCATTGGACCTGCTGGATTGCAATCGACAGCGTTTTCAAGTTCATAACCTCAAAATTGTTCCCGGACGTGCCCCTGATGATCTCCACCAGCTGGATGGTCCGCCAGATCGCGTCCTCCTGGAGGTGCCTAGACCTGATCAGCAGATTCTTGATGCAATCTGGCCTTGCCTTCGGCCCCATGGGCGACTGGTGATTAGCACCAGCAACCTGGCTGGCCTTGTTGATGCCACCAATGCCCTGCGACGGCTACAGGCCGCTGACCTTCAGGTGGTGCAGGCAACGGTGCACCGCTTACAACAGCGGGGCCATGATGTGCGCCTAGCTGCTGCAGAACCGCTTTTCATCATTGCCGCTGAGCGGCACCAGGCACCATGACCTGGCGATCTCCACGGGTACTCAGTGGCTTAGTTGCTTCTGCCATTGGCGTGTCCCTCATCAGCCTTGGCGGCTGGTTTTTCACCCTCCTGGTGGCCACCATTGTTCACCTGGGCCTGGTGGAGTTCTTCCAACTGGCCCGGAGCAAGGGCATCCGCCCGGCCAGCAAAACCACATTGGTGGCTTGCCATGTGCTCATTTTCCTCAGCTTCTACGCCACCAAACAACCAACGGACTCCCAGTGGTCACTCCTGGCAGAGGCCATGGTCCCACTGGCCAGCTTGGTGATCTGTGGCTGGCTCCTCCTGCAACCACAAACCGGCTCCATCGCCGATGTGGGCTCTTCCATTTTTGGCTTCTACTACCTGGGGGTACTGCCCAGCTATTGGCTGCGACTGCGGGCCATTGATGGAGCGGCCCCACTCCCTGAACTCCATTGGATGATGCCCAAGGCTGGATTCACCCCTGGGCTCAGCTTAACTCTCTTCACCTTGGCCTTGATCCTCGCAGTGGACATCACCTCCTATGTTTATGGACAACGGTTTGGCCAGAGACCACTTAGCCATGTCAGCCCTTCTAAAACCCTTGAAGGGGCCATTAGTGGTGCTGTGGCTGCCACTCTCCTGGGGGCCGTTGGCGCATATCTGTTGGATTGGCCACTGGCCCCATTCAGTGGATTTCTTCTGGGCACCCTGGTGGCTCTCTCCGCTTTAGTGGGTGATCTGGTGGAATCCATGCTGAAGCGGGATGCCGGTGTTAAGGATTCCGGTGACCTGATCCCTGGCCATGGGGGCATCCTGGACCGGGTGGATAGTTCCCTGCTTACTCCAGCTGTGGTCTTTTATTTTGTCCTTCTGGTTCTACCCCTGTTCCCCCATTGAGGGAAATCAGCCCAGGCCATAGGGTCTGGTGTAGGCCAGGTTCACAAGCAACGGACCACCAATACTGCCCAGGAGGCTGCTGGCCAGGTTTAGGGTTAGGAATGCCAGAATTGCGGAAAGATCCACTCCCCCAATGGGGGGTATTAGGCCACGGAATAGGTTCAGATAGGGATCCGTAATGGAGGCCAAGGTTGCCAATAGGGGATTTTCCCAAGGCAAGTTGGGGAACCAGCTCAGCAGAACCCGCAACAGCAGAAGTAGGGAAAAGATGCTCAGGGTTGCTAAGCACACCTCAATAAACTCGCTAATGATCTGGGTAATGATGGACATGGCCAGCTAAAGGGAAGGGGCAGTCTAAAGACCATTCTAGGACCTGAGGGAGTGGTGAGTTCCCGTGGGTATTGTGGTAAGGTCATAGGTGCGATGGAACTGTTCAGTGAGGGTGAGCCAGTAGGATTGCCCCTCCTCCTCCCGACGACGTTGAATGAAGCCTCTGGCCAGGAGCTCTTTAACATGTTCATAGGTGGCTGAACCACGCATATTCACCAGGTGGGCTTGGCGGATGGGCTGCTTGAGGGCAATGGTGGCCAGGGTGCGCAGGGTGGGGGCACCCAGATCCGGGGGAGGCATCAACTGATGAAACAGATCTGCTAGGCCAGCCTGTAGCTGCAGGCTGTAGCCATCGCCATCTTGGCTGATTTCTAGGGCGGTCTCACGGTGGGCATAGTCCGCCATCAGGATCATGAGAGCTGTGGACACCTCTTCACAGGAGCAACCAGCCAACTGGGCCAACTCCTTCCGGGTCATGGCCCGCCCCTTGAGATAGAGAATGGCCTCCAGGCGCACGGGCAAGGATTGCCCTGCCCCCCCAGCACCTTTCTCCTCAGCCAAG
>RKSC01000155.1 GCA_007571085.1 Synechococcus sp. PNGco_S_binSS4 | reverse complement strand
GAGAGTAATTTGCAGAGCAGGTCAAAGCCTCGCCCTGAAGGATTGAGCTCAATTTCACAGCCCAGGCTCCCTAGTTAGGGCCCTGTGGCAGATCCCCATTCAGGGCAGGACAAGCTTTAGAGCACCGCCATGCTTGCAGTAACCCTTACCTTGGGGCAGTGGCCATCTAAAACATGTGCTTCTGGTGGTGGAGGCCATGGAAAAAATCAAGCCAGGACTTCAGGTGCGGAAGGGTTGTCTGGGTTTGGGAATGACAGTGACTGCGTGTGCCACCACCACAGGTTGGGTGCCTTCCGAATGGTGAAGCAGGTCCATTTCCCCCTCCACCCGCAGCCACTGGTCTTGCTCTGGTGGCGGGGCATCATCGGGCCACTGCACAGCCAACTGCACTGGTGTGGCATCGGCCAAACAGCACCGCACCACCAGCTGGGCCAGGTGATGTTCTCCCGTGGCTGTCACCAGCACAAATCCCTCCACCTGCACCGGCTCCCCACGGAACAACTGGGGCTGGGTGGAGCTGCGCAAGAGGCGCACCCAATCCACCAGATCCCGCTCCTGTGGTGGAAGGCCGAACCCGGCGGCTAAGCCATCCAACTGGGCTGGAGGCCGCTGGCTCACCAATGTGGTGAAGGATGGACGAGGTGGCAGCAGCAGGGTGAACATACTGGTGCAAATCACCAGAACAGCTGCAGACCATTGGCTGGAGCGGCGTGGCACACCTAAGACCATTGCCACCACACTCCCCAGGCACAAGAGCAAACCAGCCCCTAGCACCAAAGGGTGAAACACTGGAGCCATGAGCAGATGAAGGCGACCGCTGGTCCAGCTATGCACCATGGTCACCCCACAGCACAGGAGCCCTAGTGAAGGCCAATGGCAACCAGCCACGGTGGCCACCACAGGGAGCCATGGGGATGGTGATTGGGGCCGGTTCATTGTTAGAGCATGAGAAAATTGGTCCACTGGCCCACCAAAAGGGTAATCACGGCACAGGCCAGGGCCACAAAGACCATGGCCAAGGGGCAGAAGATTGTGCTGTAGAGGCCCAAGGCCTTCAGGTCAATGACCGGGCCCAAGATGAGAAAGGCCAGCAGTGCTCCTGGTGTGATCTGGGCCGCAAAGCCCAAAGCCAAAAAGGCATCCACGCTGCTGCAAACGGAGATCATCACAGCCAGCAGCATCAAGGCAAGCACCGAGAGGGTGGGGGCCTGGCCAACGGCCAGCAGCCAGTCCCGGGGTAGCATGGTTTGTAGGATGGCCGCCACTCCAGAACCCAGGATCAGCAGGCTGGCCAGTTTGATGAGCTCATCCACCCCATGGCTGAGGCTGAGGCGCCAAGACCTGGGGCCACTTTCTGGTAACCCTGTGAGGGGGGTAGGGCCATGGGGACCAATCAAGCCAGCGGAACGCTCCAACAGAGATGCAGCGCCAACGGGTTGGTGAAAACGACGTTCCCTCAGCAGGCTGGGCACCAATAGGCTGGCTTCTGACTGCAGACGCAGCAGGGTGGCCAGCACCAGTGCCATGGTCAAACCTGCCATGGGTCGTGCCCAAAGCAACCAAGGCTGCTCTGGAAATGCAGCCCAGGTGGCTGCCAACACAATGGGGTTCAGCACAGGAGCTGCAAAGAGAAAGCCCATGGCTGTGGGCAAAGGACTTCCTGCCGCCAGGAGCTGGCGGGCCACGGGCACATTGCCACATTCACAGGCCGGCAGGGCAAAGCCAAGGGCTGCGCCAGTGAGAGGACCTAACAGGGGATGATCTGGTAGGCGCCGGAGGGAAGGTCCTTGGGGGAGCCAGTGGCGTGCCATGGTGGCCATGGTGGTACCAATTAGCAGGAAGGGCATGGCTTCCAAGAACAACGCCTGAAACACGGACCAACTTGTGGAAAGATGGTCGCTCACCATGGGCTCTCATGCTCATCATGGTTGCCCAGGTTAAGGACCGAACCTCAAGGGGACTCCCCGGAGCCTCCACGCACCGTGCCCACGGATATAACCACCTCCTAATGGAGCCCTACCCAGTGAACCATCCCCCTCACCCCAAACCACAGATGGAGAAAGAGCCCTCCCCATGGCTGGTGATCCGTCGCATTGTTCACTTTGGGGAAACTGATGCAGCGGGGGTTATGCATTTCCACCACCTGCTGCGGTGGTGTCATGAGGCCTACGAAGACTCCTTAAGGGCTTTTGGTGTCCCTGGGGACCAGGTCTTTGCCAATCCGGAGGCAGCCCTGCCCATCATCTACTGCCAGGCCCATTACCACCGGCCCCTACACTGCGGTGATTCCCTTGTCATTCGCCTGGACTGCCCACAGTTGGATGCAACAGGGTTTGAGATTCACTATGAGTTCACCAGTCACCAGAAGGTGGTGGCCACAGGAGTAACACGGCACCGGTGCATCCATCCCACTACCCGCCAACGCCAAGGTTTACCAGAGTCCATTGTGGGTTGGCTGGAGGCGGTAAGTCTTAGCAAAATCCCCTCTGCAAGACATTGAGAACATGGGTACAAACGGGAGTAATAAGCTGAGCAGTGGTTCCTTTGCCATTCCATGGATTCTCAAGACCTGATTACTGTCTATCTAATTGCCTTAGGCAAGTTATTGGGCGGTCTGACGATGGCCTGGCTGCTGGGGCGCATTGGCTTGACCATAGCAATACAGGTCACCCGCAAAACAAAAACTACTGTTGACGACTTCATAGTCAAGACGGTCCACCGGGCCCTAGTGCCCATTGCATCCATGATGGTGGTGTCCTGGGCCTGGGAGGGGATTCCCTATGAGGGCATTGGTGATCTGATTGTCACGGCTCTCACAGGACTGGTGATCACCATGATGGCTGTGCAAGCTGCCAATCGTATTTTGGTGCGTCTACTCACCAGCACCCTCAAGCGCCTGGATACAGGTGATGGCATCACTTTACAGATTCTCTCGGCCTTGAAGCCCATGTTGCGGGCCCTGATTTGGGTGATGGGGGGAGGTCTCTACCTGCAATCTCTTGGTGTGCCTCTAGGTGCTCTCTGGGCTTTGCTCAGTGCTGGTGGCATCGGTGTTGGCCTGGCACTTCAGAAGCCCGTAGCGGAGTTTTTTGAATACATCTACATTCTCCTGGACAAACCTTTCCAAAGTGGAGACTTTCTCCACGTTGGCGAAACCAACACCTGGGCCAAGGTGGAGCAGGTGGGAATTCACTCAACACGACTGCGCAGCGTTGATGGGGAGCTGGTGGTGATGACTAACTCGTCACTGGCTAATCAAACCCTCTCCAATTACACGGTGATGGAGCGCCGCCGCCGCATCTATCGCTTTGGGGTCACCTACAACACGCCCCCAAAGTCGCTGGAGTCAATCCCAGCCATGGTCAGGGAGGTTGTGGACTTAGTAGAGAATGCGGAATTTGACCGTTGTCATTTTATCGAGTTTGGCGCCAGCAGTTTGGACTTTGAGCTCTGCTACAACATTCCCACTAATGACTACGTCAAAGCCCTTGATGCCCAGCAGCAGGTGAACATTGGCCTGGTGAAAGCTTTTGCGGGGCAGGGTATTGAATTCGCCTTCCCCACACGTACGCTCTACATTAACCAAGAAAGCCAGAAAGGGTAAGCCAACCTGAGTGAGGAGAGGTCATCAGCTGTGACCAGGTAGCTGGGCACGGCTCACCAGCAGGGCAAACCAGAGGCAGACCACCACCACGGCAAATGCCACACCTGAGCCAATCCCCAAGTGGACCATCAATCGTGGCACCACCTGGGGAACAATGATAACTCCTGCCATGGGGACAAGCTTGAACAAGGTGTTCACGGAAATGCTAGGGGCTATTCCCATCTTGCCACACCCTATCTGGCCTGGTTGGGTATGGGCTTAGAACCATTCCGCCATGGCATCTGCAGCGGTATTGGTGTTGTCATCAGGTGTGGTGCGTTGGAAATCCATTGTGATCTCCCGCTGCTGCTCCCCGTCAATGGCCACCGCTTTGATGGCATACCGCTGCTGACCATCACGGAAGGGAACCTGGATGCGGAAGGTGCCTTCTGGTGTGAGGGGGACAGGTTCGTTGCCAATGGTGAGGGATGCGGAAGGATCCGTGGCCCCATAAACAATCAGCTCGGCATCTGCCACCAACCAGAAGGAACGTTGGCGGGTCCCCATGCCAACACCAGAGTCACTGAGGCCACTGGCCCAAATGCCGGCAGCAGAATCAGAGAAGCCAGCTGGGGCTTCTTGCAAGCCTAAGCCCAGTTCTTGTTGGGGTTGCTGGAAAACCTCTGAACCTCCACCGGTGTGGCGTGGGGAGAAACCAATGGCCATTTGATAGAGGCGTTCATGGAGGATGGTGCTATCTAGAGGGGCTTCTTCTGGTGTGGGCAGAGGGATTGCTGGGCTGGCGCTGTCTAGGGAAAAGGGCACAAACTGATCTAGAATTTGCTCACTTGGCCTGGCTGCAGGAACCCTTGCCTTAGTAGAGAAGGCAACAGATAGCCAGCCAGCATCCTCAAGGCGGAACCCCAGCTCAACCCGGTAATCCCTATTGCTGAGAGGCATGGGCACATGCCAATCTGTGGCCGTTGCATCCACAGGCACCTCCTGGAGAGTGTGTGGATGAGCAGCACCGTCTCGCAAGCCTGTCACGTCACTGATCCTTAGGCAAAGCTGTTGAGCTCCAGCCTTCTCAGCAGCTTCCCGGGTCTCTGAGGAGATCTCCCAGAAGACATAGCCCCACTCAGGGTCCCGGGGAAAGAAGACAACGCAGTTTTTGCCTTGAGCAGGTTCTTGG
>RKSC01000041.1 GCA_007571085.1 Synechococcus sp. PNGco_S_binSS4 | reverse complement strand
AGAAGCAAATGCCATGATGTGGCCACCTGACTACAACAGCCGCTGGACCATTGCTGCTGAGGTGGCCACAGCCGGTGTGGGGCTCCACAATGGTCTCACCAGTCGGGTGACCCTCTGCCCCAGCTCATCGGGAGGTTTAAGCCTTGGCCTCAAGGGGGCTCCTCCTGTTTCATTGCACCATGGCCTGGTGCGGGACCAGCGCCTCTGCACAACCCTGCAATTGCCCACCGGTCTGGTCAGTACGGTGGAGCACCTGCTGGCTGCCCTGGCTGGTGTGGGTATTAGCGATGTGCAGATTCATCTGGATGGGGAGGAGATTCCCCTACTGGACGGTTCAGCCCTCCCCTGGGTAGATGGGGTCGCCGCAGTGGGGCTCCAACCCCTGGCCGGTGAGCGCGCACCCCTGGTGGTTGACCAGGTGATCTTCCTCAATGATGGCCACAGCTATGTGCTGGCTTTGCCCTATGATGGCCTGAGGCTGAGCGTGGCTGTCAATTATGCCTCAGCCGCCATTGGTCAGCAATTCTACGAAGTGGAACTCACCCCCCAGCAGTTCGTAGATCACATTGCCCCAGCCCGCACCTTCGGTTTTCAGGAGCAGCTGGAGAGTCTGCGCTCAGCCGGGCTGATTCGGGGGGGCAGCCTCAAGAATGCCCTGGTGTGTGATGCCCATCACTGGCTTAACCCCCCCCTGCGTTTTGCCAATGAACCCGTGCGCCATAAGCTTCTGGATCTAATCGGTGATCTTGCTTTGGCTGGCCCACTTCCCCATGGGCACATCAGTGCCTATCGAGCAGGCCATGGCCTCCATACCCGATTGGCCACACAACTGGCTGGTTCCCCTTCTGCTGTTACCGCCCCAACCCACTGATGCCCCCATCCTCCATGACCACAGAGACAATCCCGTCCACTGCTGTGGATCAGGAGTTGCGCAGCGAGCAGATCCTCAAGCTCCTCCCTCACCGCTACCCCTTTGCCCTGGTGGACCGGGTGGTGGAGCAGGTGCCAGGCCAACGGGCCGTGGGCATTAAGAACGTCAGCCTCAATGAGCCCCAATTCCAAGGCCACTTCCCCGACCGGCCCCTGATGCCCGGTGTGCTCATTGTGGAAGCCATGGCCCAAGTGGGCGGCTTAATCGTGATGCAAATGCCCAACCTGCCCCAAGGTCTATTTGTCTTTGCCGGAATTGACGGGGTGCGCTTTCGCCGTCCTGTGGTGCCTGGTGATCAGTTGCGCATCACCTGCGAGCTCATCAGCATCCGGCGCCAACGCTTCACCAAGATTCGAGGCAAGGCCACAGTTGACGGTCAACTGGCTTGCGACGGCGAGCTGATGTTTTCTCTTCTGGATTGAGATGGAGACGGCCCTTCGCGAGCCACAAATCCACCCCACTGCCATTGTGGATCCTGAAGCTTCCCTAGCTCCAGGGGTCATGGTGGGACCCTACGCTGTCATTGGCTCCCAAGTCAGCATCGGTGCCAATTGTTGGATTGGACCCCATGTGGTTCTGGAGGGGCCTCTCACCATGGGTCAAGATAATAGGGTGTTTCCGGGTGCTTGCTTAGGACTTGCTCCTCAGGATCTCAAATATCAGGGCTCTGAAACGGAGGTGCGCATTGGAGACGGCAACACCTTCCGAGAGTACGTAACGGTGAACCGGGCAACGGAACAGGGGCAGATGACACAACTGGGCAGTGGTAACCTGCTCATGGCCTACTGTCACATTGCCCACAACTGCATCCTGGGCAACCGGATTGTTATGTCCAATGCCGTGCAAGTGGCTGGCCATGTGACCATCCATGACAGCGCTGTCATTGGTGGGGCCTTGGGCATTCACCAATTTGTTCAGATTGGCTCCTTGGCCATGGTGGGAGGCATGAGCCGTGTGGACAGGGATGTGCCCCCCTACTGCATGGTGGAGGGACATCCAGCCCGAGTGCGAGGGCTGAACAAAGTGGGTTTGCGGCGCAGCGGCCTGGCCACCATCCACGGCAGAGCATCCTTGCAAGAACTCCAGAATGTCTGGAAGCTCTTTTATCGCAGCAACCTGACCATGGCCCAGGCCCTAGAACAATCCCATGACCCCAATCGCCATGGGCCTGCTGCAGACTTTATCGCCTTCATGGGGGACTCCCTGACTGCAGGACGCCGTGGTCCTCTCCCCGCCACCTTGTGATTCATAACCATCCCACAGCACCCCTACAGCTGCTGATCAGCACGGGGGAAGTATCCGGTGATCTACAGGGAAGTCTTCTGGTGAAGGCTCTGCGAGAAGAAGCAACTGCCCGGGGCCTCCCCATCTCCATCCATGCCCTGGGGGGGCCACTGATGGAGCAAGCTGGTGCTCACCTGCTGGGGAACACCACCTCCATGGGTGCCATTGGCCTGTGGGAAGCCTTGCCCTTTGTGGTGCCCACCATGAGGATGCAGGCCCGGGTCCATGACTGGCTCAAGCAGGTGCGACTGGATGGAGTGGTTCTGATTGATTACATGGGTCCCAACGTCAATCTAGGTCTCAAGCTGCGCCGCTCAGATCCCCACCTTCCCATCAACTATTACATAGCTCCTCAAGAATGGGCCTTTCGCCTGGGGGAAGGGGGCACCACTCGATTAATTGGATTTAGTAGTCAGATACTGGCCGTTTTCCCCGAAGAGGCCCATTTCTACAGGACCCGTGGTGCTGCTGTGCGCTGGGTGGGCCATCCCCTAATGGACACCATGGCCCACCTACCTGAACGAGGGACTGCCCGGGACCGCCTGAAACTGAGTGAGGACAGTAAACTACTTCTGCTGCTTCCTGCTTCCCGCAGTCAGGAGATCCGCTACCTCTTGCCACCCCTACTGGAGGGGGCAGCCCGACTGCAGCGGCAACATCCCAACCTAGAGGTGGTCATTCCCGCTGGACGACAGGCTTTTGTGCCTACCATCCGACAGCAGGTGCAGGGCATGGGACTCATGGCCACGGTCCTGGATGCCCAGGAGGCGCGCCAGCAGAAGGGTGAGCTGTTTGCTGCCGCTGACCTTGCCATCACCAAGTCCGGGACAGTGAATTTGGAGTTGGCCCTCTATGGCGTGCCCCAGGTGGTGGCCTATCGCCTCAGTCGATTCACCGCTTGGATAGCCAACCACCTGCTGAATTTTCAAGTGCCGTTCATCTCTCCTGTTAACTTGGTGCTGAATAAGCCCCTTGTGCCTGAACTACTCCAGAATCAGTTAACCCCTTCTGCCATTGAGCACCATGGCAATGTTCTCCTCACCAGCACCCTGGCCCGCCAACGGGTCCTTCAAGGCTACCAACACCTGCGGATGCAACTGGGTAAGCCTGGCGCCACACAGCGGGCGGCCCAGGCCATCTTGGACACTATCCCCCGCTTAAAATCCCATTCTAATCTTATCCCCACCCGTCCTTCTGCGTAATGCATCGTTCCCTTGCTTGGCTCATTGGCGCCAGTCTTTTTATTCTGCTGTTGCCCAGTGGCCCCAACCTGGCTAACCCATTGGATGAGCCTGGCAAACCACCTGGAGAAGCCCAGGAGACTAGGGCTACGGAGACAATCGTACTGGCAGGGGGGTGCTTCTGGTGCCTGGAGAGCGATCTGGAAAAGCTACCGGGGGTAGTGGAGGCTGTCAGTGGTTACAGTGGGGGTAGGGTGGCCAATCCCACCTATAAGGATGTCTCTTCTGGAAGAACCGGGCATCGAGAAGTTGTGCAGGTGACCTTTGATGGCCAGGTGCTTCCCCTAGAAGAGCTTCTTCAGGTATTTTGGCGCAACATTGACCCTCTAGATGATGGTGGCCAGTTCTGTGACCGGGGTGAGCAGTACACCAGTGCCATTTTTGTGGAAAATATCCAGCAGCAACAGGTGGCTGAGGCATCCTTGGAAGCACTCCAGGCCCAGTTCACCGATCAGGCCATTGCCACACCTATCCTTCCGGCAGCCCCATTCTATCCTGCTGAGGACTACCATCAAAACTACGCTAAAAACAACACAATCACTTATAGCTACTACCGCTTCCGCTGTGGCCGTGATAGGCGCCTAAAGCAACTTTGGGATTCTAGTATGGATGGATAAGGTGCAGTCCCCACATGGTGGGGTGAGAATCCTGTCAATGGCTGGTTACTGTTGCTGCCCATGGTTATCCATAGTGGCACCTTCAGGAACCGACCCCATAGGAGGTGGCCTGTGGTGATCTTCTGTCTTAATTCAAGAGAATAGGCAGAATGAGTTCATCTTACAGCAAGATGAGTTAGTATAAAAGTCTGAAAAACGAAGTGCTGAGCCTTGCTGCAATAGTTATTTTCTTAATAGAATAAATCTTGACTATGGTTATGGGTGTATGAAGTCCATGGATAAAAGGAGACAGGCCCGGCAATACATTGGGTGGATAAGAAAACCACTGGGTTTCTCTTCTATTCTCTGTACACCACAGCAGCAAATGTCTATGGGTTGTTTATAATTTTTCAGGCATTATATGGTGAAGAGAATATGATCTATAAAAAGGGCATGGTATGGCCGTGAGACTGAATCAGCTGTGATACTGAATCAGGGGTGCCAACTATCTGAGGATGGGGAAGAGAGTT
The DNA here is from genome assembly GCA_007571085.1 of Synechococcus sp. PNGco_S_binSS4. Taxonomy (GTDB): domain Bacteria; phylum Cyanobacteriota; class Cyanobacteriia; order PCC-6307; family Cyanobiaceae; genus Synechococcus_B. The sequence continues at coordinate 308 of RKSC01000041.1, read as the reverse complement.
TACAGAAGTGAGGTGAGGTTGGCAAGCCCATATAAGAGCTAAAGTGGAACCCTATTCCCTATGCCCAAACAGCATTGGGATTTCTCCAGGCCACCATACTACATGATATGGTAGAAAAACACCCTAGGTATTAGTGTTGACAATGCCAATCAATTTGTTCTTAGAGGAAAAGAGGCTGTTATTGTCCAAAAGAGACTGTTACTGTCCATAGGATGATAGAGTAAGTATATTAAATCAGTGCTATCATAATCTATGGAACTAGCTAGAAGTCATAGAAGTAATAAAATAGGTTTTGAGCAATAGAAACA
>RKSC01000010.1 GCA_007571085.1 Synechococcus sp. PNGco_S_binSS4 | reverse complement strand
GGTCCGTTGTGGCCTGCTGATTTTGCCGTACTGCCTCAGTAGTGGAGGCTAGCTTGTCAGTGATAAGACTGAGGGACTGGGCAAAGTCCGTTGTGGCCTGCTGATTTTGCTGCACCGCTTCGCCGGTGGATTCCAGTTTGCTGGTGAGGGACTGGGCAAGGCCCGTTGTGGCCTGCTGATTTTGCCGTACTGCCTCAGCAGTGGAGGCTAGCTTGTCAGTGATAAGACCGAGGGACTGGGCAAAGTTCGTTGTGGCCTTCTGATTTTGCTGCACCGCTTCGCCGGTGGATTCCAGCTTACTGGTGAGGGACTGGGCAAACTCAGTCGTGGCCTGTTGAACCTGTTGCATTGCTTGGCTGGCATCCTGCAGTTCCCTGCTTGCCATGTGGCAGCTCTTGAGCTCCTGTTCAGCTGTTCGGGCTAAGATTTGCCAATCGGTCTGGGTGTGCGTCAGACTTTCCCTTAACAGCTCCATGCGGTCACATAAGCTTTCTGTTGTACTTTTCAAGGAACCTTGGCTTTTGAACATGTCCTGAACACTCTCCTGCAGGGTTGTTGCAAAATCTGTATCGCGGAAAGCGGCAGCAGCTGTTACAAAGTCTTGGCTGGCCCCACTGAGGCTGTTAGCCGTCTTATCCATCCGCTCAACTGCCTCACGGGCCTCTTCAGCCATCAGCAAACTCTGATTGTAAAGTTCATCTAAGCGTGTCTGTATTGTCCGCTCCATGGCTTGATTGACGGTATGAATTAGCCGATCACCAAAGGTCTCAGCTGTTGCCTGAATCTTACTTTGGAACGTGTCTAAGCCCTGAACAACGCTGGCCATTTCCTTCCGAACTGGTGATAGTCCTTCCGTTGGAGTTCTTTGTTGTAGCTTAACAAGTTGACTATCAAGGAAGTGGGAAAGCTCTAGCTCCAGGTCTTCAATGGCGTTGAGCGATCCAGAGATCTGGTTATTGAGTATGAGGGCCAGGCTGAAGGCAAGTCCTAACAAACTGCTCCAAAAAGCCGTTGCCATAAGCGGCAACATCCCTGCCAAATCAGTTATTATCACTTCTGCAGGAGTCCCCGGTTCCAGAAAGCCACCAATATCCCTTAGGGTGATGATTAGACCAGCAAAGGTGCCCAGCAAACCTAGTGAGACCAATAGCATAGGTGCCCTTTGGGCCCATTCCATGAGTTGGTGCAGTCCCACCTGCCTGCCAAGCCAAATTGTTTTGGCCCGATGACTCAGCCAAACTGCTGTGTCTCCTGCCAGGGCCTGGTCAGAAGCCTGCATCCCATTCAAGAGATGGTCTAATCCCTGTTGCAGTAGGCGACGGGCATAGGCTGGGTCCTGGGGTCTGGAATCAATGATTTTCTTGTCTTTTTTGGTGGGCGAAAGAATAATCCCTGATCCCATCTCTTTGTGTAGCAACCGAATCTGGCGTCTGTAGGCACGTCCCGCTGAGGAAGCTGATATGGTGATTAGCACCATGATTGCTCCCAGCCCAAAGGTGATATCTTGGGACATTTCAAAAGTGATGACTGCCTTCCATTGTAGCATATCAATAGTTCAACCTGGGCTAGTGGTTTGTGGGTTGCCCAGGCCTGTGGGGTGGGGCAAAATCAAGAGTCTGCAGTTGATGGTGGGGAGGAAAATTTCAGTGGTGTGCTGAATGGGCTGGCTGGAGGCTCCATCTTGGCAAACTACCGATCTTGGCAAACTACCGGCAGGCCCCAAAGTCTGGCTGAATCAGAAGGGCACTGGCCAAGTACGGGTGGGCCTGGTTCAGTGCTGGATGCCCTTGGCTAGGGTCTGCAGCTGCTAGGTGACACCCAGGGCCTACTGCTGGGCGGGTGGGCAAAAGGGCACTAACTGAAACAGAAGCTTGTTACGGCTCAACCGTAGCGTTCAGCAAAGCGCCGCAGGATCTTTGCTGGCTCAGTGACTGTGGCTGCATGGCAAGCCTTAATCAGCATTTCTGCATCTTCTGCTCGGAAATAACAGTGGTTCTTGTAAACCAGAATGCGGTTTTCGAAGTCTCGGGCATCTGCTTCTGGGTGAAATTGCGTGGCGTAGACGTTCTGGCGGAAGCGAATCATTTGCACAGGACAGGTGTCTGAACGCACAAGATGGGCACATCCATGGGGAAGGGATTGGACAGCTTCTTTATGACCAACAAATGCCTCAAACTTGGTTGGCAGGCCCTGGGTTAAAGGGTCCTTTTCCCCCTCAGCAGTCAGCTCACACCGTGAAGGGCCTACGGACTCAGAGTACTGGGCTTTACTTACTTCCCCTCCCAGGTACTGAGCCAGCACCCCAAGGCCGTAGCAGCAGCCCATAAATGGGTAATCTCGCCTAGTCACCTGAGGCATCAGCGCCCTAAACCGTGCTTCAATGTGTGCATGTAAGGGGTCCTTTGTGGCCGGGTCGTCACTGACACAGCCGGGGCCACCACCGCCGATGATAGCAGCGTAATCGGTTATGTCAAAATTTTCAGGTATATCCTCCTGATCAAGACGAATGCGGTGGACACGAGAGGCTGGCAACTGGCATTTGTCTAGAATGGCTACAAACTCCTCATCTGCCATGTTGGTCTCAGGTCGCAGCTGAAGGATCAGGAAGGGCTTCATGGGGCAGAAGCTAACAAGTTAAAGGGCGGTGCCACTCTAAAACAATGGCCCCTGAAACCACCAGATATGTGGGGAAGCCAACCCCTGCTCAGTCTGATCCCTAACAGTTCCATGGGTCTGGGTGAGTCTGGGCAGCCAATGTTTTTGTCAAGGCCCAAAAGGTCAGTTATTCTAGTGTCCACTGAGACTCTTGCCTGGTGCTGCTATTTGCGGCAGCGTTTCACCCGTGGAGCTGTTTCCCCTCTTTTTTGGAGACTTTTGTCCAGTGTTGCGGAGTCTTTTCTTATCCTTGGCTCTAGCCTGCGTTGCCTGGACAGCACCAGTGCTTGCCAACATTCCCAGTCCCTTTGTGATCACCCCTGAGCGACGTGCCTTACTCAACACCATTCGCTTTGCAGAGGGCACCTGGAAGCAAGGATTGGAGGGCTATCAGGTCCTGTTTGGGGGCAGCCTCTTTACCGATATGGGACGGCATCCCAATCGCACCATTAACCGCTGGCCCTACTCTTCAGCCGCTGCCGGAGCCTATCAGTTCCTGCCAGCCACATGGAAGATGGCCCAAAAAGCACTCAACCTTCAAGACTTTAAGCCCCATTCCCAAGACCAGGCTGCCCTCTACCTAATTCGGCGCCGTGGGGCGCTGGAGTTAGCCGACCGAGGGGTGATGACCAAGGAACTGGTTCATAAACTCGCACCAGAGTGGGCTTCCTTTCCCATATTGTCTGGTCGCAGCTACTATCGCCAGCCCGTGAAGCCATTTGGTCTTCTCAAACAGTTTTACGATAAGCAACTGGCCCGTCTCCACCGGGAAACGCCCATGTGGTCTGCAAAGGTGGCCCCGCCACCGTTTTTGCAGGAGAAGGTTCTCCCGGCAGTGGCCACCAAGGGTTCAGCAGATACCATGAAGGTATCCAACACCGCGGTCCCTCCGGTGGATTGCCACGGGCAGCTGCTCTGTCTTCTGGATCAAGTGGCCCATGGTCATGGTCAAGCCCCCCTAGACCACATACCGGAAGTGTGACCAGCTCCATTGAATACCTCAAGGTTGGGGTGAGTGGGCTTGGGTCAGGCTGCCAGCCCAGTGGAGCTTCCCTCTTAGGGTTTTAAAATAAGAGGGTTGCTGCTCCAGAACGAGCATTTGGGCGTGGCGACGAGCCCGCTGCAAGATGCACTTCTGCTGGGAATGTAAGGTGGCGGCGTAGGCTCCGTCTTTCCATAGCTTTACCACACGGCTCCTCTCACCCAGGGGCCAAATGGCCAGACGAGCCCCAGGGGGCAGCACCACCGCTCGACTGGAAAGACTCATGGGACAAATGGGGCTCACCACAATGGCGTCGATACCGGGGTGAACAATGGGGCCACCGGAGGCCAAGGTGTAACCCGTGGATCCAGTAGGTGTGCTCACAATGAGCCCATCCCCTTGATACTGGTCAACCACCTCGCCATCCACTGCCAATTCCAGACGGCAGGTGGGAGAGCGATCATCCAAGCCTGAGCGCAAATAAAAGTCATTGAGGGCCAAATGGAGATCCTCAGGGGGACCATAATCCAGCTGGCCGTCTCCATAATCCACCGCTGCTTCCAGCAGCATGGGGCGGGCAATGGCATAGCGATCATCGCGAATCCGTTGCCAGACGCAGTTCTCCTCCATCCCGTCCCCCTGATGCAGTAAACTGGGGGCATGGGTGAGAAAGCCCAGGTGGCCGCCCACATTGAAGGTGAGTAGGGGCACCCCGTAGAAAGCCAGGTGACGGGCTGCGCTCAGTACGGTGCCATCACCCCCCAACACCACCACCAGGTCCGGCAAACCGGTAGCCAGCAATTGCGGGAAAGGATTGTAATTGAGTCCACTGCGGGCTGTGTGGCAGACCACCCCTAAGCTCCTGAGCTGTTCCGCACAGTGGTATGACAAGCGATCAGCCACAGGGGTGTTGTCACGACAGATCAGCCAGACGGAGGTAAGCTTCACAGATCCCTACCCTAGAGAAATGAACAATAGGTTGGCACATGCCATCTGTAGAACATGCCCTTTGTAGAACCCCTCTCCGTTTTCCTAATTAAGGTGCAGCAACAGTATATTTGCACCTATGCCTGCAATAGATTGACTATCCCTAGGTCCATAAAGCTGGTCTGTTTGGAAGCAGCTATTATATTGGGAACCCTGCGGTCCACAGCCCTTGTGCTCCTGTCCATGGGACCACACTATACCGGAAGAGGAGGAGAGGAACGGGCAGCTGGACATGGGCAAACCCCACCCGGGAAAGTGTTTGTGAAACCAGCCCTGCACCGGAGAGCCTGG
>RKSC01000052.1 GCA_007571085.1 Synechococcus sp. PNGco_S_binSS4 | reverse complement strand
GGTCGGGAGCGTCAGATGTGTATAAGGGACGGGTGAGGAGCGGTAGGGGGGGCGACGGGAGGCCATGGGGGCTCAACTTGTGGGGGATGTGGCCTGGTGCGGAAGCCCCATGCTGTAGTTCATCACACGGCCATTGGGGTTGTAGGCAATGGTTCCACTCTGCAGCAACTGGCGGATCAAGTTTTCCAATGTGGTGCCAATGCGGCGCAAGTTGTAGTCATTCAGGTGTTGACCGGCATAGGCCGCCACCTGCTCACGGAAGCATTGCTGCACCTGTTGCAGGGCCCCATCATTCCAGAGGAATTCGTTATCCGGGTCCACATCCAGGGTGAGCTGGTCCTCCACAGGCACCAATACTCCCTTTTCCACCCGGGCCGCAAAGATGCGCACATGACGGGTGGTGCATTTGACCATGGTGGGCAACTGGTCTGAACTCATGGAGGAGCCTCAGGGGATAGACCATATTCTGATTGGCGCCGCCACCGACAGAGCCATTCTCCACTCCCCAGGTGACGGGTTTCCACAGGCTGCCAGTGGTTGGGGGGCATGGACATGCCGTTCTGGAGCCAAAGATGGGCACCCCCCAGCACCTGGGGGCACAGGGTGAGATGGAGTTCATGGAGGAGGTTCTGGCTCAGCAAAGTGGTGGCCAACTGGGCACCCCCTAGCACCACCAATCGTTGCCAGCCCTGTTGGGCCATGGCCTGGGGCAGTTGCTGCCAGCAGGGGAGGGGTATGGCCCCCTGAAAACCTGGTGGAACATGGCAGACCTGATCTTGGTCTGGCACCAGCCACCAGCGCTGCAAAGGCTGTTGGAAGAGGGGCAATGCCCTATCCAGCTGCCCCTGCCGGGAGACCACCAACAGATGGGGTTGGCCAGACCGGTGCTGGCGCTGCTCCAGCAAATCTTTTCCATGGATTAGACAGGTGCTGCCATGGACCCGCAAGGTGCCGGCCCCCACCAGGCAGGCATCAGCCCAGGCCAGGCACTCCTCCAGCACATGACGGTCCCCCCTACCCCCCAGCTGGGCCTTGCCCCCTTGAGGTGGTGCCAAGCGTCCATCCACACTCACCGCCAACACCAGCCGCAGCTCAGGACTCATGGCACCATGGTCAACCCCTCAGCCACTGGCTAGGGCCTGGAGGGCTTGGGCAAGGGGAAGGTGCACTGCAGGGGTCTCAGCGTAAACCTCCGCAGCATTATTGGGGCTTTCCTGAAGTCTTACCTTGTGGAGCCTGGCCCCGCAGCGGGTAATGGGCTGCCTGAGCAGATCGCAGATGTGCAGGGCAATGTTTTCTGCAGTGGGAACCGTGGTGGCGAAGTGGGGGATGTCCTTGTTGAGGAAAGTGTGGTCAAAGGGTTCGGTCACCACATCTTTCACCACCTGCTCCAGCACAGGCAAATCGCAGAGCATTCCAGTGCGCTCATCCATCTGGCCCTGGACGGTCACCTCCAGGTGGTAGTTGTGCCCATGGCCATGGGGGCGGGCACATTTGCCATAGATGGCAGCATTCTCTTCAGGGCTCAGCTCAGGTCGTGCCAGGCGATGGGCTGCTGCAAAGTGGGTGGAGATGGTGAGAAAAGCATCCATGGCTTGACCAAAATAATCTGCCCAGAGGCAAGGACTTTCATAGAGACGAATGGCCACAACGGGCAGGTGGGTCTCCAGGCGCTGCCATATGCAGTGACACAGCCACTCAGTGCAGGGCAACTTACTGGCCAGCTCTGGCCATGTGGTGTTGAGAAAGCTGAAATCCAGCACATCCGTCACCTGGCTACGGATGTGGTGCTTCACCTCCGACAGGTTCAGCACCATGCCATTGCCATCCAGGGGACCAGCCATGGCAACCACCAGCTCGTAGTTGTGGCCATGGCCAGGACCATGGCAGCAACGACCAAAACGGGCTTCATTCTCCGCAGCACTCAGCTCGTTCAGCCAGTAGCGATGACTGGCACAGAATGTGGCCCGCCGTGTAATGAGGCAAAAGCGCCCCTGACCATGGGGAGCCAGTGTGCTGGTGTCGCTGCTGGCCATGGCTGTTGCGGCAAGGGGCGCCGCGACCGTGGCCGTCATCGCCATTTGTGAAGCTGGTTTGATCTTAAGCATCACTCCCCATGGATTGCGTCCCCCAATACGGTGCCCTTCGCCAGCAACTTGCTGGGGCCAATCTCTATTTGGTGGGAATGATGGGATGTGGAAAGTCCAGGGTGGGGCAGATATTGGCCCAGTTGCTGGGCTACCGCTGGTTGGATGCTGACCAGGTGCTGGAGACCGTGACAGGGCGCAGAATCTCCACCCTGTTTGCCCAGGAGGGGGAGGAGGGATTCCGCAGGCTGGAAACGGCGGTGCTGGGTCAGATTGGCCAATGGCATTCCTCCGTGGTCTCCACCGGTGGTGGTGCGGTCATCCGCCCAGCCAATTGGGGAGTGATGCATCAGGGGGTGGTTATCTGGCTAGCTGCCCCTGGTGAATTGCTGCTCAAGCGTCTGCAGCAGGATTCCACACCCCGACCACTGCTGCAGGTGCCTAATCCCGCCCAGCGCCTGCAAGAGCTGCTGGCTGCACGGGAGCGGTTCTATGCCCAAGCCGATATGTCCATTATGCAGACAGAAACCATGACCCCTGAGGCAGTGGCGGCAGCCCTGCTGGAGGCTTTGCCCACCCATGTGGGGCCACAACAACCTGTGCCGCCAGGGCCATCACCATGGAGGGGAGATGATACCCATCTAGGTGGTCAGACCTGAGGTGACTAGGGAACTAATTCCCTAGGGAATCAGGTCTGGAGACGAACGGCATACCACTGCACCCGCTGGCCAGGCTTCACCTCCAGCTCGCAGGCTGTATCCAGCAGATAGGCAGCCCCATCTGCTGCATCAGGGAAGCGGTCAAGATCAGCTGGCCTATGGACCATGGTGGCCAGCACCTCCTCCAGCCAGGCCCTGGTCCCACCACGGTCAGCTATTCGCTCCTCCTTGCCAGGCTCCAGGATCACGTAGTGGTCCATCTCCCAAATAATGGGGTTCACCATGGTTCCCTTAGGCAGAGGGCTGACTGTCTTGCACCGGAGATGGTGTGACCCGTCCCACTGCTTGATAAAGCTGATCCCGCCAGGCAAAGAGGGGTTCAAACAAGGGATGATCCCCAATACCGGGAACCCCTGCCCCTGCCAGTTCAGCACCAGCGCAGTGGGGAAACCGCAGTCCGTAGAGCTGGGCACCTATGGCCAGATCCGCTACGGAGTAGTGTTCACCAATAAGGGGCCCACCATCAGCGGTCAGGACTGTCAGGTGCTCTAGGGCCTGCTTCAGCTGTTGCGAACCACCATGGGTCAGCAGCTGACTCACGCCTGCCATCACCTCGCCGGGGAAAGCACCTAGCAAATCCCTCAGGAGAGATGGTGTGGCCACCGGAAGCAATGCCCTGCGCAGTTCATTATCCTGGCTAACGGCTTGGAGAAGGGCCATGCGAGCACCATGGGCCATGGTGGTGTCAGCCCAGTTCTCCCACAGCAGCGCCCTGGCACGATCCTGGGCATTACTGGGCAGGAGGGCTGGTTCTGCCACTGCCTTCTCCAAATAGCGGCCAATGGCAACGGAGCCCACCACCAGCTCATCTCCGTCCTGCAGCACCGGCACCTGTCGTTGCCCAGAGCGACGAAACAGATCCACCTGGCCTAAACCAGGGGTGACTTCCTCCACAGCGTAGGAAACTGACTTGGCACTGAGCAGGAGGCGGACCTTTTCACAAAATGGAGAATGACGGAATTGGAAAAGTTTCATCAGGGGTCTTGATGGTTGGGCACGGTCTTTCTCATGCTTGTGGGAGAACCTTAGCCCTGGGTCAATGTCATGGGGAGTCTGCTCACCACCCTTACCAAGTACCCCCGCTTTCTTGTGGGGTTTCTCCTGGGAATTTTCACCTCTGTGGCCAAACCTTTGCTGGTCTGGGGTCGGCGCAGTCCAGTTACAGCAGTGGCACTGATTGGTGCTGGTATCAGTGGCCTGCTCTGTCTGGTGCAGATCTTTGATGCCATGCTGGTCATTTCAGGGGAGGTCTAGGTGATGGCACAAGGGCGGCGTGTGGAGCGGGTGGCAGCTCTAATCAAGCGGGAGCTGGGTGAAATGCTCACCAGCCACCTCAGGGACGAGCGGTTGGCCCACACAATCATCAGCATCACCGCTGTGGAAGTGAGCGGAGATCTGCAACACTGCAAAGTGTTTGTCAGCCTTTATGGAGATGGGGGGGAGCAGGAAAAAGCCTTGGAAGGTTTGAGAGCTGCCAGTGGTTTTTTACGCAGTCAGCTAAGCCGGCGTCTGGAGTTGCGCCGCAGTCCCAGGCTCTGGTTTGCCCATGATAAGGGATTGACTGCCGGTATGGCTGTGCTCAATCTTCTCAAGACACTCCCCCAGGAGAAGCCTCCAATGGGAGCCAGCTAGCCACTGACCATAGAAACCTGTTTTTGGCGCCCCCTGATGTGGATAGCTATGTGGATGGGCAGATCTAGCTAGCCCCAGATTCGCTGCAGGCCAGGGGAAGAACTACCACCATCAGGACCAGGACCAGGACCAGCCGAGCTGTTGCTAAGGGGAGCACAGCTGGGGCTCTTGTTCACCATGCTCTTGTTTATCATAACCTGGGCAAACCAGGGCTGCACGGTGTAAACCAGCATAGCTCCAGATATGAGGTGTGATGTTTAGCTGGACTTCACCATCATCCAAGTTTCTTCCAGCTTGAAGGAATCGACATAGGCAGACTGTCACCTAATTTGATCATATAATATAAAAGCAATTTTGGCACCCAGAGTAAGTCAATACTCCTCTATCCCTTCAATTTCTATATATAGTGACAGACAGAGTAGAGTATTGTGCCTGAGCAGTCTCAGTGAAGGTGAGAGCAAAGGTGGCTTGTCAATAAAGTAGTGAT
>RKSC01000164.1 GCA_007571085.1 Synechococcus sp. PNGco_S_binSS4 | reverse complement strand
ATGCGCAACGGGGGCGATGACATTGCCCAGGCCCTGGCACTGATGGGTGTGCGGCCTGTATGGGATGGGCAACAGCGGCGGGTGGTGGATCTGGAGGTGATTCCCTCCGCCCAGCTGGGTCGCCCCCGGGTGGATGTGACCATGCGCATATCAGGGTTGTTTCGGGATGCATTCCCCAACTTGGTGGATTTGATCCACAGGGCTGGGGTGCTCCTGCAGCAGACCACAGGCCAGGCCCTGGGGCAAATCTATGGATCAGCACCTGGAGCCTATGGTGCCGGTCTGCAGGGTCTTATTGAGAGTGGCGCATGGGAGGTGACCGCTGACCTGGGCAATGCCTTTCTCAACTGGAGCCAGTGGTGCTACAGCAGCAACCCCATGGGGGACCTGGAAGTGCGTCAGGACCGGGAGGGTCTTTGCAGGAGGTTGGAGCAGGTGGATGGAGTGCTCCACAACCAGGACAATCGGGAGCACGACCTATTGGATTCTGATGACTACTACCAATTTCAAGGTGGCTTGGCAGCGGCAATCACCCATCTGCGGGGTCAGAAACCTGCCCTCTGGTTCGGGGACCATGCCCGGCCGGAGCGCCCACGGGTACACCGTCTAACCCGTGAGCTGGATAAGGTGATTCGCTCGCGACTGCTGAATCCCCGCTGGCTGGAGGGCATGGGCCGCCATGGGTATCGGGGTGGTTTTGAGCTGAGCGCCAGCCTGGACTATCTGTTTGCCTATGACGCCAGCACTGGCGCCGTGCCGGATTGGGCCTATGGGGCCATTGCCCAGCAGTGGCTCCTAGATACCGTCCACGGCCCTGCCCTAAAACGCACCAACCCCTGGGCCCTGCAAGACATGGGGGAGCGACTGCTGGAGGCGCACCGCCGTGGTCTCTGGCATGGTGCTGAGGAGAAGCAAATACATGCCCTGGAGGAGCTGGTGCGCCAGGTGGATTCTGAGCTGGAGCAGGGTTGTTAGATCAACTCATGCTCCGCACCATGGTGCGGAAGGGATCAATGGAACCGGGCTTGTCGCTGGCCAAAATCCCGGATGGGCGGGAGCGCCCCACCTGGGCTTCCGTGGTTTTTTTCTTCTTCACCGCACCCCCCCGCAGCCGCTGGGCAAGCTCCTGGGGTCTCATGGTCTGGGCAAAGGTTTTGCGCACCGTGCCACCAAGGGTGGTGGCCTTGGTCACATCTGGTTCCCCGCTCTTGGCACCTAAAACCCCACCAGTGGCTTGGGTCACAGTGGCGCTGAAGGAACCCACATCTTGAATCAATTCTCCCCCCTCTGGTGAGGAAGATGACTTGGGGAAGGTGCGGCGGATGGTGTTGGAGGAGCGCAGATAGGCCATGTCGCCCACTGTCTGCGCTGCGTCGTTGTCTAGGAAGAATGGCTTGTTGCTGGTGTCTTCAGGTTTTCCTGGCTTGGCAAGAAACCGATCAAACAGTCCCATGGTCTGGGAAGGGGAGAGGGAAGAAAAGAATCTAGAGAAAATCTAATAAATATGGCCCACCTGCCCACCATTGTTGCAATGAAGAACAAGTTGCAATGAAGAACAAGTGCAATGAAGGACCTCCCAAGTCAACGGCCTCTCAAGTCAGTGCTGTGGGTGTCCGTACCGCAGGTGGCCAGGAGACCCAGGTCCTGACGCAACTGGTCCACCTGGTGGCATATCCAGGGGGAGGCCTGCCACTGGGGCATCATATCGTAATCGTACCATGTCTCCACACCGTCAAATCCCAGCCGTTGGGCTTCCCGAATCAAAACACGGAAATCCAAGCGGTAACGGGCAGGGTGGGCCAAGATGGCCAGGCCGCCAGCTCGATGAATGGCTGCCACCACGGCTGCGGCCCCTAAGGCCTCACCATGGGCTGCTTGACCCTGAGTGTAGCACATAAGGGGTGCTGCATCCCCATAGCCCAGGGCAAGAATATGGACAAGGCAGGTGTGGAGAATGCCATTGATCTCCGTGCCGGACCAAAGTTTGGGTACGGCGTGACCATGGCGCACCAATGCCTCAATGGTTTGCTGGGCAAGACCGTAGGCCTGGTGGCTGTGGTGATCCGTAATGGCCAGATGTTCCAAACCCAATTCAGTGGCTTGGGTTGCCAGCTCCTCGGGTGTCAGGGTGCCATCACTGCAGGTGGTGTGGCAGTGGAAGTTGTACTGCCCAGGGCAGCTATGGGGGCCAACCGTGGCCAGAATCTTTTCTAGGGGATGGGGAGACCTGGGACCCGGCCTAGGTACCCCCCTCGGAGAAGAGGGTCTGCTGCTCCCTATCCCGTCTACGTTTACGTGCATAGAGCTGAATGGCCAACGCCATGAAAACAACCAGAGCCACCACCAGCCAGGTGGCAGAGCTGGTGGGAAATTGAGCCTTAAAGACAGCCAACATCACTATCACCAGCAGTAGCAGGGTGGGGGCTTCATTCAGGGCCCGCAGCTTGCCACTGCTCCAGGTGCATACCCCCCTATCCAACTGTCCCATTAGTCGGTAGCAGAACAGGTGATAGGCCAGCAAAAGGGCAACCAAAGCCAGCTTCATGTGCATCCAACCTTGCTGAAGCCAACTGGGATTCACCATCAGAAGACCTATGGCCATGGTGAGGGCAACCACCATTCCGGGTGTGGTGATGATATTGGCCAGCCGCTTCTCCATGAGACCGTACTGGGGCTTGAGCACCGCCTGGGCCTCAGGAGCCAGGTCATCAGCTTCCACATGATAGATGAAGAGGCGCACCAGGTAGAAGAGACCAGCAAACCACACCACGACCCCAATAATATGGAAGGCTTTGAACCAGAGATAGGCCTCTGGTGGCAGGTGGAGCGCCATTGGGGAGAATGAGCTTAAGAATCAGACCCTATTACAACTGAACCGCCAGCAGAGACAATGAAGGCAGTAGCAAAGCAACCGTGCAACAAGAGGAGCAGTGTTTTGACCTGGTGGTGGTGGGTGCTGGCTCTGGTGGGCTGGCTGCAGCAAAGCGGGCTGCATCCTACGGGGCCTCTGTTGCCATCGTAGAAGGCAGCCGGGTGGGGGGAACCTGCGTAATCCGTGGCTGTGTACCCAAGAAGCTCCTGGTCTATGGGTCAGCCATGGGTGAGCAGCTGGCCGATGCCCCCAGCTACGGCTGGCCGGTCCAACCCGTGCCTCCTCAGACTGATGTGCTACTGAGCCATGTGCGCCGGGAAGTGGATCGCCTCAACGGTATCCACGAGGCAGCGCTGGCAAGAGCCGGGGTGACCTTGGTGCGGGGCTGGGCCCATTTCCTGGATGGCCAGCACCTGCAGGTGGGGGACCAGGTGCTTCGGGGCACAACCATTCTGATTGCTGTGGGTGGTGAGCCGGTACGCCCCCCCCTGCCCGGTGCCGATCTAGCCCTGGTGAGTGATGATCTCTTTCTCCTGGAGCGGTTTCCCCGCTCCATGGTCATCATTGGTGGTGGCTACATTGCCTGCGAATTTGCCTGTATCCTCCGGGGCCTAGGGGTTGCCGTAACGCAAGTGGTGCGGCGCCAGTTGTTGCGGGGCTTTGATGGTGGCTGTGTGGCCAGTGTGGAGGCGGGCATGGTGGACCAGGGGGTGGTGTTGCGCAAAGGAACATCCCCCCAAGCCATTAGCCGTCTCCCGGACGGATACCAAGTGACACTGGTGGAGGGGGGCAGTCTGGAGGCAGAAGCTGTTCTCTTGGCTACGGGTCGCCAGCCACGGCTGGAGGGATTAAATCTAGAAGCTGCCGGGGTGGTGGTGGATGGGCAACGCATCCCTGTGGACCAGGATCAACGCACCAATCTTCCCCATGTGTTTGCTGTGGGAGATGTGACTGATCGAGTCAACCTGACACCGGTGGCCGTGGATGAAGGGCGGGCCTTTGCCGATTCCCAGTTTGGTCACAAACCACGGCGCGCAGACCACAGCCTGGTAGCCAGTGCAGTTTTCACCCAGCCGGAGCTGGCCACAGTGGGGCTGTCTGAGGAGGAGGCCCGGCGACAGCATGGGGAAGCAGTACGGGTGTGTGAAGCCCGCTTCCGCAGCCTCTCCCGGGCCCTGCCCAAGACAGGCAGCCCCTGCCACTTAAAACTGGTGCTGGGTCCCCAGGAGAGGGTTTTGGGGTGTCACATGGTGGGGGAACACAGCGCCGAGATCATTCAAATGGCTGCCATCGCCCTGGGTATGGGTGCAACCAAGGGGGATTTTGACCGCACCATGGCTCTCCATCCAAGCATCAGTGAAGAGTTTGTCACCATGTAGTTGTGTCTATACTCAAACAAGTCCACACCATCAAAGAGGATGAACCCATGGTCGATCCCCAGCTGCTGAACAAGGTTCAACGCCTGGAAGAGCGTGTTGAGCGTCTTGAGCGTTTGAACATTTCTCCTTCTGACTTAGAGGAACATCTTGAGCGCTTAAGACAGCTGGAGGATTTTACAAACCGCCTGAACGACTATCTGGATCGTCTAGAGCGGCTGAGTGGTCCCCTAACGCGTCTAGAAGAACGCCTTGATCGCCTGGAGGGCCTACAACCCACCACCAGCACCCAGAAATCTTCCCTACCCAGGCTGATTCAGTCTAAAGTTGAGGCCAAGGATTTTCTTGCTCGCCTAATGAGGGCAACCTCCAACCCCAAGCATCGTTCCTCCCTAGGCAAAACAAAGAAGAGGGGATGGTGGTGGCTACTGGGCAGAAACCGAAGAGCAGAAACTGAAGAGCAGATCTGAATCAACTGTCAGCCTAGACTGGCAGTCCTCAGAGGGGGCGACTATCCAGTGTTGTTGCCAACTGGCCAAGAACCGCTGCACCTAGGCCTAGGCCAGTCTATCTCCCATTGACCGCTAATATCACCATAGGTCTGTTAGCTGCAGACTGGATCAGCAGAGCTATGGCCCAGATATGTACACTGGACAGCCAGTCTTTCTTGTAGAAGACCAGATGGATGTGCCTGATTCTCAACCTGATTACCAATGCTTCTGCCTATGATACTCCTATAATAGGCTCCAAACACCACGGATGCACCATAGCCTTAGGGGCTGTGCCATGTTCATTCCTAGGCCCGTCCCCCACCAGCTCCACCCCAAGCAAATGATGCCCGCGGAGAGCTTCCAGGACGCCCTGACTGAGTTGGTACAATCAATTGGCCGTGGAGTCCAAGGGGAGGATGGCCAGTGGGCCATGAATGGTTCATTGATATCCATAAGAATATCTACTCAATCTCAACGGATACAAAGGTTTTGTCCAAAATCCTTGAACTTCACCTGTTTCCAGAAATTGTCAGATTCGCCGAGGAGCAGCAGTTTGCAGTTGTACTTCCTCAACATCAGAATTACTACCCAGATATTTCTTTTATCTCTAAGAAACAACCTCACGTGAAATATGCTATGGATTTCAAAACCACCTACAGGATTCCAGGCAAACCATGGCTCTGCAATGGCTTCACTTTAGGATCCCATGGAAAGTATTTTCGAGATAGACATAGCCGCAAGAACATCCAGTTTCCATATTCTGCATATTCCAGCCATTTTTGCCTTGGCATCATCTATGACCGCACTGAGGATAATGATATTTTAGATATGGGAGTGCATCAGCTGGCAGATCTGAGATCTATGGCTTCTGTCATCGCCAATCTCCATGTATTCGTTGCTGAGAAATGGACCATGGCAAGTGACAAAAGAGGATCGGGAAATACAGCAAATATCGGCAGCATTAAACGAATCGAAGACATTATCTCTGGTAATGGTATGTTCGCAGTTTTAGGGGAAGGTTGGTTTGATGATTACTGGATGAATTACGGCAATATCATAAACACTTCCGCCACAGGGGAAGTCAGAAAAATCACTTCTCTCAGGGACTTCGTACTATATGGCGGTGGTGATGTGTCCGCCATTGTTGAGATGAATAACCGGGAATGATGAACCACCGACTCACTGTACCACCCATCAAATGCCAAGGTATCAAAACCAAATTGATACCTTGGCTATGGACTTTGGTGCCACAGGATTTCAATGGAACTTGGATTGAACCATTTATGGGATCAGGGGTCGTGGCCTTCAACCTTCTGCCACGGAGGGCTTTGTTGGCAGATTCTAATCCTCACATCATTAATTTCTACCAAGCCATTGCATCTGGCCAACTATCCGGCAGCTCGGTTAGGCATTATCTAGTTAGAGAAGGTGGGAAGCTGCTTGATTCACAAGGAGAGCACTACTATGTCATCAGGGAACGATTTAACCAAACTGGCGATTCTTTAGATTTTCTATTTCTCAACAGAGCCTGCTTTAATGGACTTATGAGGTTTAATCGTAAAAAGGAATTCAATGTTCCATTTTGCCGTCGACCTAGTCGCTTTTCATCAGCCTATATCACCAAAATCGTCAATCAGGTTAATCGAGTGGCGGCGATTATCCGTGTAAAAGACTATCAGTTCTCATGTATGACATACGAGACCACAATTCGATCCGCTGTGCCGGGTGATGTCATTTATGCAGACCCACCCTATATCAGCCGACATAATGACTACTACAACGGCTGGGATGATTCGGACGAGCAGCGGTTGGCAACAGAACTGCAAGGGGCACCATGTCGATTTCTTCTTTCCACATGGCACAGCAACTCCTTTCGCAGCAATTCTTGCCTTGGCATGTTTTGGAGTCAATATCATATATCCACTAGGGAGCACTTTTATCATGTTGGTGCAAGGGAAAACAATCGCCATCCCATGGTCGAGGCCCTGGTCACCAACTATGACCCTAGTGAACTTTCTACGGAGCTAGATGGTTGTGAAACCACTCAGCTAGGGTTGCTCCACCCAGTGGCACCGGGCACCCCTGGGAATAACCCACTGTGAGGTGCACAGCTGGCCACATCAATGGTCTTCCCTTGCTGCATAATACCACCACGTCTCTGGCAAACCACCTGGTGGTCACTCCCCCAATTGCGGATATGGCAAGTCTTCTCTGGGGTTGGCAGATCTTACTTAGGTTCTAACTTAGGTTCTCAGCGCCTCTTCACATAGGGCACACCAATGGCACCCGGTGGCGTTGTCTTACCAATGAATCCTGCCAGGAGCACCACGGTCAGCACATAGGGCAATATCTGAATAAGGTCAGTGGACAGCTGACCGATCCATGGAAGGTCTACTCCCCCAAGCCTGGCGGCTAGGGCATCAAGGAATCCAAACAGCAGACAGGCCATCAGCACTGGCACCGGTCGCCAATTACCAAAGATCATGGCCGCCAGACTAATATACCCCTTGCCTGCGGTCATCTCCCTTAGGAAACTGGCCCCATGGGCAATGGAAAGATAGGCTCCTGCCATTCCGCACAATACTCCAGCAATGATGACCGCCTGATAGCGAATACCCACTACACTTATTCCAGCGGTATCCACTGCTTCGGGTGTCTCCCCAACAGCCCTCAGCCGTAGGCCAAAGGTGGATCGTAGCAGCACCACTCTTGTTATGAACACAGAAAGCAATGCAGCCCAAACCAGTAGATTATGCCCTGAAATGACTTCGGTGTAGATTATTCCCAGCCCGGGGATCTGCCGTAAGCTTTCAGCAAGGGGAAAGGCTATGGGTGCAAAGCGTTGTGCATTGCTGAGAAGAGGCGTCTGCCCCCCTAGGGAGAACAGGGCGTTGCCAACAGTGACCGTTAACCCTGATGCCAGCATATTTATGGCCAACCCTGAAACCACTTGATTTCCCCTATGGCTGATGCAGGCAAAGCCGTGGAGCAGGCTGAATACTACGGATATGATCATGGCACTGGCCAGACCTAGCCATGGTGAGCCTGTTATGGCGGCCATGGTGGCAGCTGTAAAAGCACTCAGCAGCATTTTACCCTCTAGGGAAATGTCGATAATTCCAGATCGTTCCGAGAAAATACCTGCCATGGCGCAAAGAATGAGGGGGGTAGCCAACCGTAGGGTTGCATCAATGGTCAGCACAAATTGAAGCCAGAGATCACTTATCATGGGACACATCCTTGTGGCTAGGCTTGGCCGTGGCGAAGACCTTCTCCAGCATTGGCCTGAACATATGGGCCAGAGCACCGGAAAAGAGAACAATAAACCCCTGGACAATCAGTACTATTTCTCTGGTAATAGATTGAAATTGGAAATCCAGTTCTGCGCCACCTTGATACAGTGCCCCGAAGAGTAGGCTAGCGAGGAGAATGCCCACCGGGTGGTTGCGCCCCATCAATGCAACAGCAATTCCTGTAAAGCCATAACCAGCGGTGAAGTTAAGGGTCAAGCGCTCCTGTACACCGAGCACTTCATTCAAGGCCATCAGGCCGGCCAAGGCACCAGAAATGGCCATGGTAATGACAATTGTTCCAGTAGGGGAATAGCCAGCATAGAGAGCAGCACGTTTGCTGTGGCCACTGGCTCGGATGATATAACCAAGTCTGGTGCGCCAGAGTAGCAACCAAACTCCAAAAGATGCCCCCAAGGCCAGGGTAAACGAGACATTCAGGGGAGAAGACGGCAGGGAGAATCCGATGGTGTTGAATATCGTGTGCAGTTGGGCAAGCTGTACACCGTCGGCAAAGCTTCGGGTTTGGGGAGACATCTGTCCTGGCTCAATCAATGGCCCGGCCAACAGCCAAACAATGATTGAAGAGGCAATAAAGTTAAACATGATGGTGGTGATCAGAACGTGGCTTCCCCGTTTGGCTTGCAGCCAACCTGGTATCACTCCCCAAAGAGCTCCCATGAGTGTGGCCATGGGAATAGCAAGCAGCACCACTAAAAATGGTGGCAAGATGGGATCCAGCACCAGTGCTGTCATGGTTAGGCCAAGTCCCCCCATCATGGCCTGTCCCTCGCCACCAATGTTAAACAGCATGGCATGAAAGGCAACTGCTACAGCTAGCCCTGTGAAGATAAAGTTTGTAGCATAAAATAGGGTATAGCCCAGAGCCCCTTTATCAATAAAGGCACCTTTTAACATGACCGTCAGGGCGGAGAAGGGGTTTTCACCAATGATGGCAATGAAAATTCCGGTGACAACAAAAACCACCAGGACATTGATGAGTGGCAGAAGGCCCATATCAACCCATGGAGGTAAGGTTCTTTCCATCAATCTACCCCCGTCATCAGTAGTCCAATGGAACGGGCATCGGCATCCTTACGTTCGATTATACCCATGGAAGCACCATCGCTCATCACCATAATTCGATCTGATAGGCTGAGGATTTCATCCAGCTCTACGGAGACCATAATGATGGCACACCCCCTATCACGAAGTGCGATCAACTGTTGGTGAATAAACTCAATGGCACCAATATCAACGCCACGGGTGGGCTGTCCCACCAGCAGAATGGTAGGGTTAGTTGACATTTCACGGGCCAGAACCATCTTCTGCTGGTTCCCCCCAGAAAAAAGCCTACTTTGACGCTTGG
The DNA here is from genome assembly GCA_007571085.1 of Synechococcus sp. PNGco_S_binSS4. Taxonomy (GTDB): domain Bacteria; phylum Cyanobacteriota; class Cyanobacteriia; order PCC-6307; family Cyanobiaceae; genus Synechococcus_B. The sequence continues at coordinate 3,800 of RKSC01000164.1, read as the reverse complement.
GATCAGGAGGACGGATATGAAAATTTGCCATGAGCTGACCACAATGGGCCTTGAGCTTACCAGGATTCAGCCACGGGCCGTCTCCAATTATAGGGCTGTGCTCATGGCCAAGAATGGCACTTTCCGCAGCAGAAAACGGCAGCACAAGGCCCATGGCGTGGCGGTCCTCTGGCACATGGGCAACACCCAATTCCTTGATAACCAATGGGGTGATGGGATTGGTTTTAGTAAAGGTGTATTCCCCCAAGGTGATTGATCCCCGGCTGGGGGCACCTATTCCCGCCAGCAACTCCAGCAATTCAGACTGGCCGTTGCCGGAGACACCAGCAACGCCAAGAATCTCTCCAGCTCGCACTTGAAAACTCAGATCCCGCACCAGGGGCATGCCCCTGGTGCCATCCAGGGCTAGGTTGTTTACTTGAAGCACCACCTTACCAACTTTAGCCTGGTGCCAGATTCCATCCAATAGCACCGGGCGACCAACCATCAATTCTGCCAACTCTTGCGGATTAGTGGTTGCAGTGCAGCGGTGGGCCACCATTTCCCCATCCCGCATGATGGACACCCCATGGGTCAGCGCCATAATCTCCCGCAGTTTGTGGGTGATGAAGAGAATAGTAACCCCCTGTTGTTGGTTCAGTGCCCGCAGAATATTGAACAGCTGGTCAGTTTCTTGGGGCGTCAGCACACCGGTGGGCTCATCAAGAATCAGGATACGGGCGCCACGATACAATGCCTTAAGAATCTCCACCCGCTGCTGTATACCCACGGGCAGATCTGCAACCACAGCATCAGGATCCACATCCAGACCATATTCCCTGGAGAGGCCCTGGAGTTCTGAACGGCCCCGGGCCATTCCCTGGAGAAGCCCCCCGGAACCTTCGTGCCCCAAAACCAGATTCTCCAGGACTGTGAAGCTGGGCACCAACATGAAATGCTGGTGCACCATGCCAATCCCAGCGGCAATGGCATGGGCGGTGGACTGGATCTTCAGATCATTGCCAAATATACGGATGCGGCCCCCATCTGCGCCATAGAAGCCATAGAGAATAGAGACCAGGGTAGACTTGCCAGAGCCATTTTCACCGATAATGCCATGAATGGTGCCAGCAGGTATGTCAAGACTGATATTTTTATTGGCACGGACAGAGCCAAAGGTTTTGCTGATACCATATAAGGAAACTGCGCAACATCCATCCGCAGAACCTTCCCCCCGTTGTAGTTTAGCACCCATGGCACCCGTGTCCCCGCTTTAATAGGGCCTTAATAGGGACAACTTGCGTCAGTTTCATAATTATGCACCCTTACCCTGCCTGCTATAATGTCGGCGCGGGCCTCTTCAACAGCAGCTTTCATTACCTCAGAAACCAGGGGGGCATTATTTTCATCTAGGGCCCAGTCAACTCCCCCTTCAGCCAGGCCCAGCACCTTAACGCCGGGGGAGAAATTGCCGTCCTTAGCATCCATGAAGGTTTCATAGGCTGCCACATCAACACGCTTCAGCATGGAGGTGAGAACTGAACCTGGTGCCAGGCCATTCTGATTAGAATCCACACCAATGGCCAGCTGGCCAGCATCTGCAGCAGCCTGGATGACACCAATACCAGTCACCCCGGCTGCATGGTAGATCACATCTGCCCCACGGTCAATTTGGGCTTGGGCCAGTTCTGCTCCTTTGGCAGGATCAGTCCAGGCTGCTGGGGTTGTGCCGGCCATATTTTGATAGACCTGGATGGAAGAATCTACGGATTTTACACCTCCCACATAGCCGCAGGCAAATTTACGAATCAGGGGAACATCCACCCCACCCACAAACCCCACTTTGCCAGACCTGGTGCCATGGGCAGCCGCCACCCCCACCAGATAGCTGCCTTCATGCTCCTTGAAAACATACTGGCGCAGGTTTGGCTTATCAAGCCAACCCACGTCGATGATGGAAAATTGAATATCTGGATATTCAGCAGCAATTTTAGCAACAGCATCCGCCTGGGCAAAACCTACTGCAAGCACAATGGTGGCACCACGGTCAATCATTCTGCGCATGGCTTGCTCCCGCTGGGCTTGATTGGTGGGCTGGAACTCCATCACCTCAATGCCTGTCTCTTCAGTAAACTTCTTCACCCCACTCCACACACCTTCGTTGAAGGACTTGTCAAACTTGCCACCCACGTCGTAAAGAACAGCTGGTGTGATCTCAGCCCCACTTGCAGCTGAAGCAATGGTGAGAATGGTGGCCAAGACGGGCACCCACATCTTGGCAAGCATGCTTCTCATGGTGGCTCTCCCGATGGCATAGGTTTGCAAGACCATCTTAACCGGACAGCTTCCCAGGGCCAGAATGGCAAACAACGGTTGCTGCGATCCTTCTCTTGAGTGAAGCTTGATCTTTATCTGTTCCTCCCCGGCACCCATGCCCCTAAGCCCTGATGGACCACTAGTGGTGAGTGGGGATGCTGTGGCCACCAGCAGCTGGTGTGACCAGGCCAGAAGTGGTCTGACTTCTTCTAGTGCTAGTGGATTCTTGCTGGTGCTGGCGGCAACAGCCACAGCAGCTGTTCCGGGGATTTCAGCGGCGGGCAGCACACCGGAGAGTCGGCGCTTCACGGCGGCGGCGGATGCGGAGCTGGTCATGCTGGGTCCTGAGGCCCCACGCCCCCATGCCTTGCCCCCATTACCGGCTGGTGTATCCCCAGCCCTCATCAGTCGGGTGGTGCTGGAGCAACTCCCCTTGAGCACCATGGTGGTGAATGCTGGTGTGGAGGTGGCTCCAGCGGTAACCCATGACCGTGTAGGGGGATGCCAAGCCGCAGCTTGCCTTAGCACTGGTCGTGCCCTGCCTCTGCAACAGGTGCAGGAGCTATTCAGATGGGGGGAGGTTTTTGGCCAGCAATGGGCGCTTAAGCAACCGGGTGCTCTGCTAGTGGTGGGAGAATGCGTGGCCGGAGGAACCAGCACAGCCGCTGCCCTCTTGGAGGGGTTGGGTGTGGACAGCAGAGGATTGGTGAGTGGTAGCTTGCGCCAGCCTCCCCACCAGCTGCGCCAGGGGCTCATTGCTCAAGGGCTCCAAAGGGCAAGCGCCCCCCCTACGGTCCTGGAGCTGGTGGCTGCTGTGGGGGATCCCATGCAACCCCTTGTTGCTGGCCTCATCCTAGGCTGTGGTGGGGCCTCCCCTATCCTCCTGGCGGGGGGCAGCCAGATGGCAGCTGTGTTGGCCCTCGCCATGGCCATGGCCGGCTCTCGAGATCAGGACTTGGCTCCCCTGCTGCAGTTCACAGCTTTGGGCACCACCCGCTGGGTAGCCCAGGAGAAAGACAGTAGCTTGCCCCTGCTGCTGGAGCGGATCCATGACCATCTGCAGCTGCCCCAACTCCCCTTAGCCATGGCCTGTAGCCTGGACTTTTCCTCCTGCAACCACCCAGCCCTGCGGGACTATGAGGCAGGCTATGTGAAGGAAGGAGTCGGCGCGGGGGGATTAGCCATAGTGGCCAACTTTGCAGGTCTATACAACTCTCAGCTGGCATCCCTCTGCGATCAGGCCATGGACCGGTTGTATGTAGGGGGTCAGCCTTGATGGGCAGCCCCTCAATAATCACATCATCCTGGCTCAGGAAATAACCACCTGAGCAATGGGGTCACCACAGCTGCACTCAGCAATTGGGCTGCCACAAACATGGGCACATGGGCTGGCAGAATACCGCTGAATGTATCGGTCATCCCCCTTGCCATGGTGACAGCGGGATTGGCAAAGCTGGTGGAGGCGCTGAACCAATAGGCACTGGTGATGTAGAGAGCCACCAAGG